>JAOACJ010000006.1 GCA_026417895.1 Patescibacteria group bacterium
TCTGATTACTGATTTCTCAAAGACCTTAACCTTTCATGTTTTATCCGCCGAAAAGAAAGAAAAGAAGAAAGAGCAAAAAGAAGAAATAAAACTACCTGCTGGCTGTCATAAAGTTAATCTTAATTGTGATCTTAATAAAAAGAATCAACAGAGAATCAATTTTGTTGACGTTTCTATTTTACTTTACAATTGGGGCCGGCCAAAAAATAAAAGAGCTGATTTAAATAATGATGGTTGGGTCAATTATACCGACTTAAGCATTTTACTTTATTATTGGACCGGCTGATAATATTTTAAAAGCACTTAAAATAAATATAATAAAAAAATGAAAAGAGGGGCGATAAAAAACTATAAAAGTATTTTTATATTTTTAATCTTTGTTTTTAGTCTTTTGTTTTTGATTTTTGATTTTTGTCAGGCTGCAACATTATATTTAGAACCCGCATCAGCCGAATATGGCGTCGGTGAGACTTTTATTTTAGAAAGTCGAATTGATTTAGAGCCGGGTGAAAATATTAATATTGTTGAAGTTCATTTGCAATACCCGATCGAAATTTTAGAAGTTAAAGATGTCAGTTTTGGTCATTCTATTTTTAATCTCATACCTCAAAGACCGATCATCAACCAAGAGCAGGGGATTATTTCGTTTGCCGGTGGAGTGATTGGCGGTTATACCGGTCGAATTCCAGGAGACCCAGGCCAGAGTAATTTATTAGCAAAAATAATTTTTCATAGCCTTGCCACCGGTCTAGCGACAATTAATTTTCAAGAAACTTCTCGAGTTTTATTAAATGATGGTTTTGGAACACCAACAAATTTAACCTTTAGGTCTGCTTCTCTTAAATTTTCGGCCCTTGAGGGTCCAAGGTTAGACTCTTGGCAAAAAGAGTTAGAAAAAGATCAAATTCCGCCCGAATTTTTTCAGCCAGAAATTGTTAAAATTGACGAAAGATACTATCTTGTTTTTTCTACGACTGATAAACAAACAGGCCTTGATTATTACGAAATTTCAGAAACCAAAAAAGAAGGGAAAGAAAATTGGCGCAGAGGTGAAAGCCCATATCTTTTAACCGACCAAAGTCTTCAGAGTTTTATCAAGGTCAAAGCTATTGATAAAGCTGGCAACGAAAGGGTAGGGAAAATTTTCCCCCAGATAAAAAAAAGACGAATTAATCTTTTGACTTTGATTATTGCTTTTCTCGCAGCTATTTTTTCCCTTTTTATTTTGTTGAAAAAATTCTATCCTAAAAGATATTAACCAGTCTTCTTGCCATTTTCTGAATTTAAGATAAGATGGTGTCAATAATTTCTCGATGGCCATTCAAAAATTCTTGAGCACTCATCTTTCTTTTTCCTTCTAATTGAACTTCTTCTAAAACTAAAACATCTTGGCGACAAGCAATAGCCAACTCTTTTTTTTCTGTTAAAAAAACTGCGCCCGGCTCTCTTTGATTTTTTGTCTTTAAGACCCTTGCCTTTATAATCTTTAGCATTTTTGAATTTTGGAATTTTGGGGTTGTTTGTAATTTGTAATTTGTCATTTGTAATTTTAGGTAGGTATAAGTGCCTGGCCATGGATTATAGGCTCGTATCATTCTTTCAATTTCTTCAGCTGATTTTCGCCAATCGATTTTTCCGTCTTCTTTTTTGATAACCCTGGTGTAGGTCGCTTGAGAGTGATCTTGAGGAAGTGGGTTTATTTCACCCTTAATCCATTGAGGAAGGGTTTCGATTAATAGATTTCCCCCTAATTCGGCTAAAGTTTTTGTCAATTCTGGAGTGGTAATTTTGTTATTTGAGATTTGGTATCTAGTCTTAGCTATTATCGGGCCGTGGTCCATTTTTTCATCCATCAAAATAATGGTCACGCCGCTTTCTTGATCGCCATTTAAAATCGTCGTTTGAATCGGCGAAGCACCTCGATATTTTGGCAAAAGTGATGGATGAATATTAAGGCAGCCATATTTCGGAATTTCTAAAATTTCTTTAGGGATAATTTGGCCATAGGCGGCGAGAACAATCAAATCAGGTTTGGAATTTAGAATATAAAATTTAGAATCTATGATTTTTGTTGGCTGGAGAACTGGAATTTTATATTTTTCAGCCATCACCTTTAAGGGCGAAGGAGTAAGAGTTTGTTTTCTGCCAACTGGTTTATCTGGCGCCGTGACCACCGTTATAGGTTTGAA
Source organism: Patescibacteria group bacterium (assembly GCA_026417895.1). NCBI lineage: Bacteria > Patescibacteria group bacterium. Next base: position 2,190 of record JAOACJ010000006.1, read on the forward strand.
GCCCGTTTTTATCATTTTCTCTAAAATAATGGCACTAAATTCCGGTGTGCCTAAGAAAATAATTCGTAAATTTTGATTAACGGATTTTGACATTTGAGATTTAATTTTTAAAGTTTTAAGATTTATAATTTTATATTATACCAAACTGTGGATATCTTGTCTTGAAATTTTTGCTATAATAGAATAACTCAATAAAGCATTTCATTGGCCTGTTGAAAAATAAAATAAACAGGCAAATCTTTTTATTACTCTTTATTGCTCTATGTTAAAAATTTTAACTATATGGAATATCTCACTCCTGAAGGATTTAAAAAAATTCAAGAGAGATTAAAATATCTTAAAGAAGAAAAGAGAGAAGAAATTGCCAGACGTCTAGCCGCTGCTATTGAGTTAGGCGATTTGACAGAAAATGCCGAATACATTGCTGCCAAAGAGGAACAAGGTTTAACCGAGGCAGAGATCAGGCGCCTAGAGAACCTTTTGCGAACAGCTGTCGTTGTTGACGATAAAAAACAAAAAAATAAAGTTTTACCCGGTAGTCAGGTTCTGGTGCAAATTGAAAAGGAAAAAGAGAAATATTGGTTAGTTGGTTCTGAAGAAGCTGACCCAGGTAAAGGAAAAATTTCCATTGACTCGCCAATTGGTCGTGCTCTTTTAGACAAGACAATTGGCGAAGTTGTTGTTGTTAAAACACCGGCTGGCCAGAAAAAAATTAAGATCTTAGAAATTTCTTAACTATTTTACTTTTTTTGTTTTTTTTATATAATAGAAAGATGTCTGAAATTGAAAAAATAAGAATTAAAAAGCTAAGACAACTAGAGGAAATGGGTCTTGATCCTTATCCGGCCAAAGTCTGGCGCAGCCATTCTTCTCGGGAAGTAAGAGAAAACTTTGAGCAATTCATGAAAGAAAAAAAAGAAGTTGTCCTTTGTGGTCGTTTAAAAGCTATCCGTCGCCATGGCAAATCAGCCTTTGCTCATTTGGTAGATGAAGGTGGTGAAATTCAACTTTATTTTAAAGAAGATCTTTTGGGAAAGAAAAGTTATCAAATTTTTTCTGATTTAGTTGACATTGGCGATTTTGTCGAAGGTCGGGGCAATTTGATGAAAACAAAAACTGGCGAAAAAACTTTAGTCTTGAATAACTTTCGTTTGATTAGTAAATCTCTTTTACCCCTACCAGAAAAATGGCATGGCCTAGAAGATATTGAGATTCGTTATCGTCAACGCTATTTAGATTTACTGGCCAATCCAGAAGTTAAGGAAATTTTTAAAAAAAGATTTTCAATTATTCAGACAATTCGCCAGTTTTTTATCAAAGAGGGGTTTTTAGAAGTAGAAACACCGATTTTACAGCCAATGGCTGGCGGGGCAACAGCTAAACCTTTTGTTACCCATCACGATGCTTTAGGTATCAATCTTTACCTTTCAATTGCTCCAGAGCTCTATCTCAAGCGTTTAATCATTGGCGGTTTTGAAAAAGTTTTTGAAATTACTCGTTGTTTTCGTAACGAAGGAATTGATTGGGCTCACAATCCAGAATTTACCCAGATTGAATTTTATCAGGCTTATGCTAATTATCAGGATTTAATGAATTTGACAGAAAAATTATTCTGTTATCTTTTTGAAAAGTTAGCCATGCCATTTGAGATGAATTTTCGAGGACAAAAGATAAATTTTAAACCACCATACCCAAGAAAAAAATTTATTACTGCTGTTCGAGAGTCGACTGGTTTAGATTTAGAAAAATTAAAAGAAAAAGAAAAAATTTATCAAGCAGCAAAAAAAATAGGTTTGTCAGTAGAAAAAAATTGGTCTTGGCCAAAAATCGTTGATGAAATCTTTAAGGAACGTGTTCGCACAAAAATTACTAATCCAGTTTTTATTATCAATCATCCCATTGAACTTTCACCTTTAGCCAAAAGAACAGCGGATAATCCAAATTACGTTGAGAGGTTTCAACTTCTGGTTGGTGGTTTTGAAATTTGTAATGCCTATTCAGAATTGAATAATCCATTAGATCAAGAAGAAAGATTTAAATATCAACTTTCTTTAAGAAAGACTGGCGATGAAGAAGCTCAAATGTACGATCAAGATTTTATTGAAGCTCTAAAATATGGTATGCCACCAACAGCCGGTGAAGGAATTGGTCTTGATCGATTAGCAATGATTTTGACTGGAACTAAAAATTTAAAAGAAGTGATTTTATTTCCGACTTTAAAACCTAAAAACTAAAAATTAAAAATCTTTTATCTTGTGTTTAATTTTGGAGTGTTTATGCTTGAGATTAAATTTATTAGAGAAAACAAAGAAAAGGTGAAAACAGCCTGTCAAAATCGGGGAGTAAAAATTGAGATTGAATGGTTATTAGAATTAGACAAAAAAAGAAGGGATCTCATTCAAAAAATTGAAAAATTAAGAGCTGAAAAAAAAGAAAAAAATAAAAAAATTGAAGAGTTGAGAAAGAAAAAAGAGGAAATTAAGAACTTAGAAAAGAAATTAGAAAAAATAGAACAAGAATTTCGAGAATTGATGTTTAAAGTTCCTAATGTACCATTCGACGATGTACCAATCGGTCGAGACGAAGGCGGGAATGTAGTTTTAAAGACGATCGGTCAAAAAAAAGGGTTTTCATTTCCAGTCAAAGATTACCTGACAATCGCCCGGGAACAAATTGACTTAGAAAGAGCGGCTAAAACTTCCGGTAGCCGTTTTTATTACTTAAAAGATGAAGTGGCTTTATTAGAATTAAAACTGATTAATTTTGCTGTTAATTTTTTAACAGACGAAAAAAATATTCAAAAAGTAATTGAAGAAAAAAAGTTAAATCTCGTCACTAAACCCTTTCGGCCAGTTGTCCCACCTTTAATGCTTAAACCAGAAATTATGAAAGGGATGGGTTATTTAGATCAAGCACCAGATGAAACTTATTTTTTAGAAAAAGATCAATTATATTTAATTGGTACAGCCGAACAGTCACTGGTGGCAATGCATGCTAATGAGATTTTGAAAGAACAGGACTTACCCCTACGTTATTTAGCTTTTCCTTGTTCGGCCTTTCGACGCGAAGCTGGTTCTTATGGTAAGGATGTGCGAGGTATTTTTCGGGTTCATCAATTTGAAAAAGTGGAGATGGTTATTTTTTGTACCCCAGAAACTTCAAAATTAGAACACGAGTTGTTGGTCGGGCTAGAAGAGGCGATGATGCAAGAGTTAGAAATTCCTTATCGGATTGTTCAGATTTGTACTGGCGACCTTTATTATTCTTCAGCCAAAAGCTATGACATTGAAGCTTGGATTCCTTCTCAAGAAAAGTATCGCGAGTTAGGTTCCTCCTCTAACTGTACCGATTTTCAGGCGAGGCGATTAGGGATTAGATATAAAAATAAAAAAGGGAAAAATATCTTTGTTCATACTTTAAATGCCACCGCCTTGGCCATACCGAGAACAATTATTGCTATTATAGAAAATTATCAAGAAAAAGAGGGTGGTTTTCGGTGGCCAGAAGTTTTATGTTGACTTGGTTAGAAATATCAAAATCAGCCCTCATTCACAATCTAAAGCAATTTCGAAAAATTATTTCTCCAGAAGTAAAAATAATGGGGGTGATTAAGTCAAATGCCTATGGCCATGGCTTGATTGGTGTGGCGAAAATTCTTGAGAAATATATTGACTATTTTGGCGTTGCCTCTTTAGACGAAGCCCTCGTATTAAGAAAAAATGGCTTTAAAAAGCCAATTTTAATTTTGACCTATTGGGATCTTACTGAGACAGATAAGATTCAACAGGCTATTACTGAAAGGATAGACTTTGCTCTTTATACTTATCCACAGGTCAAAATTTTATCAAATTTAAGCCAAAAAATAGGCAAAAGGGTAAGGATTCATCTTAAAATAGATACCGGCACCTCAAGGATTGGTATTTTACCTAAAAATGCCTTAAATTTTGCTTTAAAATGCTTTAAATTGCCTGGATTGGAGCTGGAGGGTATCTTTACTCATTTTGCCAAATCAGAAGCCTATTATCAAAAATATACGCTTCTCCAAACTCAACGACTAATTAAAACAGTTCAAGAAATCAGTCAAAAAATTAGTCAAAAAACCATCCTCTATAATAATCTTAGAAATAGAAACGTCTTAAGTTTCACTGCGATCGCTGGTAAAAATAAGACGAAATTGCCTTTAATTCATGCGGCTTGTACGGCGGCAACCATTGTTAATCCAGCTACCCATTTGGATATGGTGCGGATTGGTCTTGGTTTGTATGGGCTCTGGCCAAGTTCAGAAACTAAGAAATTGGCCCAACAATTGGGTCGAAAAATTGATTTAAAACCTGCTTTAACTTGGAAAACAAGAGTGATCCAGGTCAAAGAGTTACCAGCCGGAACACCGATTGGCTATGATTGTACTTATCGACTGAAAAAGAAAGGCAAGATTGCTGTTTTGCCGGTTGGTTATTGGGATGGCTATGATCGGAAACTTTCTAATTGTGGTGAAGTTTTAATCAAGGGAAGACGAATACCGATTCGTGGTCGGATTTGTATGAACTTGACAATGGTGGAGGTGACAAAAGTTTCAGATGTTAAAGAAGGTGATGCAGTAGTTTTGATTGGCCGACAAGGTCAAGAAGAAATTACTCCTGAAGAATTAGCGGAAAAAGTCGGAACGATTAATTACGAAATAGTAACAAGAATTAATCCTCTATTACCAAGAATTTATAGATAAAATTTTACAAAAATACAAAAAGACGAGGATTGTTTTATCCTATCTTCCTCGTCCTAAATTTTTATTTTTTATTTATTTTTTACTTTTACTTCCACCTCGGCCTTATTGAGCCAGAAAAGGATTAGGCCGAGAAGACCTACAAGAGTTATACATACCGCTTCTATCGGACGAAAAGTAATTTTCGGCAAACCAATTGCAGTAAGAGGTATAGCGTATAACAAGATGAGAGCGAGATACGTATAATACGTCCAAGCAGCAAAATTGAAAAGAAGATTGAATTTTCCAACTATCTGAGGCGGGTGGCTGATCGCCGTATAGTAGAAGATGTTATCGCGATAGCCGTATAGCCGTTGAGATTCACACGATTTTTTTTTCTCAACAGAACGAGGCTGTACGTGAGCATGATATCGACAAGAAGGAAAATAAAAAAAAGAAAATATTTTTAGAAAGACTGGTATCATTTTTAATCACCTCTTAAGCAAATACTTTCTCAATTTTTTATTATAAAAAATCTAAAAACTTTATCAAGTTTGTCTAAAAGACTATTTTTGATTATAATTAATCTAAATTAAGTATTAAATCATAGTTAAATCATATGTCCGAGGAAGCCAATCAAAAAAAGTCTCTTAAGTTGGAAATTCTGGAAAAAATTAGTTCATTAGTAACAGCTGGTTTTGGCTTGGTGGCGGCTTTAGCCTGGAATGAGGCAATTAAAGAATTTTTTACTGTTCTTTTTCCTCAACCAAGTATGATCTGGGGAAAATTTGCTTATGCCCTACTCATTACAGTTCTGGTGGTTATTATTACTGTCAAGTTGGGTGATTTGATTGGTCGAATAAAGGAAAAAATTAGTAGTGAAGAAAAATAATGGTATCAGAAAAGACAAAATTAAAAATTGGTGTTATTTTTGGTGGTAAATCATCGGAGAAAGAAGTCTCTTTAGCCGGTGGCCGACATGTTTATCAACACCTCGATCGTTCAAAATTTATACCGCTGGCTATTTTTTGGGATTCAAAATTGAAGTTTTGGCAAATTCCTGATAGCTTAATTATCAGAAATACTTGTAAGTAAATTGAGGAAAATTTAGAAAATATTAGAAAATAAAGGTACCAAAAGAATCTCGTTTGAAGATCTGAAGAGTTGAAAAATTTAATTGACTTAGCTTTTTGGTCACTCATGGTAAATATGGTGATGATGGTTGTTTACAAGGACTGTTAGAACTTTTAGAGATTCCTTATACTGGTTCGGGTGTTCTTTCTGCTGCCTTGGGTATGGATAAAGCGATGCAAAGAGAATTAATGAAGGCTTATGGTGGCATTAATATACCAGATTATTTAGTTATTTCCCAAAAGGAGTGGCAAGAAAATAAAGAAAAAGTAAGAGAAAAAATAGAAAAAAAATTCGGTTGGCCAGTGGTAACGAAGCCAACGCGCGAAGGTTCGACAATTGGTGTAATGTTGGTTAAGGAATTTAAGGATTTAGAAAAAGCAATGAACTATGCTTTGCTTTGACATACGACAATCAGGTTTTAGTGGAAAAAGGGATTCGTGGAAGAGAATTTTATTGCATTGTTTTTGGTAATGAAGATCCAGTAGCCTTTTTACCTACCGAAACAATTTATGAATCAGAGATTTTTACTTACGACCACAAATATCTACCCGGCGCTTCCAGAAAGGTGACACCGATTAAAATAGAAGAGAAAATTATTCAAGAAATTCAAGAACAAGCCAAACGGATGTATCTGGTTTTAGGTTGTCAAGGCTACGCACGAATTGACAGTTTTGTTGAAGAGGGTGGGCGAGTTTTCATTACTGACCCAAACTCAGCCGCCTCAACAGGAATGGGGCCATCTTCTTGGACTTATCATCAGGCTGCTTTGGCTGGCTTGTCGGTACCGGAATTTTTAACCAAGATTATTGAATTGGCTCTGGAGGCGCATCAAAGTAAAGATATAGAACTAATGAAAGTAAAGATATAAAAAGCTTTTTCACTCCACTAATTGTGTTAATACATTAACACAAGTTATACACAGCCCCGCTTGACAAAAACAATTAAGACTTATATATTATATATGGTAACAGTTCTACGACAATCTTTGACAGTTCTTTGACATCTAAAAATAAAGTTCAGAAATAAACTCAAAAATTAAGCCGGCTATATAATCTATCTTGATATAATTTAATCTCTATGTCTGAGGGGGGCCCTGAACAACCTCTGTCTCGGTCCGAACTGCTACTAGAGAAACAACTGCAAGAACAAGAACAAGAGCAAGAACAAGAGAAAGATAGAGAGAAAAGAAGACAGTTGAATAATCTTGATCTAAAGAGAGTAGAACTCCTTAACCAGCGGGCTGAGATAGAAGCAAAGAAAGAGCTCCTCCAGGCGGATCCGGCTAATCGTGATCGGCTACTGATTCTCGATCAGGAGCTAAAAAGGGTAGAGAGAAAAATAGAAAACGTGAGTCGAAAAATACAAAGGTTAGGTGCCGATTGGATTCGGGTTAGAGATTAAACAAAAAAACATGAGTAAAGTAGAACGTTGTCAATGGACCGAGATTTAAAAAAGCCTCATTAAGTAAGCGATGGGGAGGATTCGTATTAAATAAAAATCCTCTTTTTTATTTTAGCCAAACGAGACTTAACATTTTTATAAAATTCATTATAATATTGACAAATATGTCTAAAGAATCAAAAATGAAAATCGGTATCATTTTTGGTGGTAAATCCTCAGAAAAAAAGTTTCTTTAGTTAGAAGGTGGTCGTCATGTTTATTATAAAATTTCTTCGGAAAAGTACGAAAAAAAATTCCCTTTTTTGTTGATACCAAACTTCAATTATGGAAAATTAACGATTTTCTTATTATCCAAAATACGACCTCTGACTTAGAGCGACTTTTACCAGAATACGGCGAGAGGGTTCGTTATGAAAAATTGCCGGAAATGATTGATTTTGCCTTTATTATTGGACATGGTAAGTATCTTGAGGATGGATACTTTCAGGGACTTTTAGAGATCTTAGATGTTCCCTACAATGGGCCGGGTGTTTTAGGCTCGGCTTTGGGGATGAATAAATATGTTTTTCGACAAATTTTGGCAGCTCAAGGACTGAAAGTGCCAAAATATCTAGCTGTTTTTGACCAAGAGTGGATAAAGAATCGGGAAAAAATTATCAGTCAAATCAAGGAAAAGATAGGTTTTCCCTGCTTAATTAAACCATCTCGCGAGGGTTGTAGTACTGGTATTACGGTGGTGCGAGAAGAAAATAGACTTCCAGAGGCGATAGAAAAAGTCTTTGTTTGGGATCGGATTATTTTGGTGGACGAATATATATATTGAAAAGGCTATTGAAATTACTTGTTCAGTTTTAGGTAACGAAAAATTAGAAGCCCTGCCTTTGACGGAAACACCTTGGCAGCAGAATTTAGAGTATCTAACCTTATTAGACAAATTTTTACCTGGTGGCGCAGAGATGATTACTCCGGCTCGACTCGATGACGAGACAACAAAAAGGGCCAAAGAAACAGCCATTAAGGTTTGTCAAATTTTAAATTTAATTGGTTATCCAAGGATTGATATGTTTGTGAGGGATGGTGAAATTATTGTTTTAGAACCGAACACTTTACCCGGCGTAACACCCCCAACAATGGTTTTCCATCAGACAGCTGAAATTGGAATGACTCCGGAGGAATCTTGGATCGGATTATTCAATTGGGGCTAGAAGCGCATCGAAATAAAAAGGGTTCACTCTAATTTATAATTAATGAAAATAGAGCCTGGAATTTAGAATCTAGAAAAATGCGCATCATTTCTTTTTTTCAAAAAAAACAAATACCAGAAAGGAAGAGGGCGAGACGAGAGTACCAAGAAAAAAAGACGGTTTCAAAGTTTCTCATCTGGGTCATTATTTTTTTTGTTGTTTTTTTGATTAGTAGTTTATTTTATTTAATTTTCTTTTCATCAATTTTTAAAATTAGATATATCTCTTTTGAAGTCAATGATCAACCTTTATTGAAAATAGATGAGGAATTGTTAAAAAGTGAAATTAATAAAATTTTATCGAAAAAGTTTTATTTTTTAACTTTGGATAACATTTTCTTTTTGCCAAAAAAAGAAATAGAAAATCTTTTTACCAGCGATCGGCAGATAGAAAAGTTTCAAATTTTTAAAATTTTTCCTAATGGAATGAAGATAAAAATTGATCTTTGGCAACCAGTAGCGACTTTTTTGTCTCAAGGGGGCGATTACTTATTATTAAACAAGAACGGCGCCATAATTAAGAAGATAAATGAGAGTGAGGCTACTTTAGCTGATTTACCGATGATTGTTGATCTGAGTAATCGTCCAATGGGAACTTTGCCGCTTTTATCTATTTTTGAATTTTTCAAAAAAACCACTAATTTTGACTGTAAGATTCGTAGAATAGAAATTATTGAAGAAAAAGGTGTTTTAAGTTACCAAGCCATTACTTCAGAAAATTGGAAAATTTATTTTGAACCAAAAGAGAATCTATCTGAACAAATTAACAACCTTGCCCTGATTTTAAGAGAAAAAATTGATGACCGACAAAAACTTGAATATATTGATTTGAGATTTGGTCATCGAATTTTTTATAAATAAAATATTTTTATGCGTTATTTTTCTATTCTCTTACTTTTGGTTTTGCCCCGTCTTTTAATTGTTCTTTTGAAATTGCTGACCAATTGGTTTGAAAAGGTTTTTGCCGGCTGGTTTTGGTTAGTTTTAGGCATTATCTTTGCTCCTTTTACTTTGTTATGGTATTCGATTGTTATTAATTGGTTTAATGGAAAATGGGAGATATTACAGGTCGTTGTTTTAGCCCTAGCTATTATTCTGGATTTATTTGCCTTGAGTCGATTTCGCGGCTTTGAAGATTAGTAGAAGGTATCACATTTTATCACTTTTTGGTCTTTCGACGACTTAAAAAGTTTTGTTAATTTTATTTTATTTTTTTTTAAAATTTAGTTGTGTTAGAAAGAGATAGAGTTATCCACAGGGGATTGGTTTGACAGACGTTGTTAGGCTTTTATAATAATTATATTAAAGTGAGTATAATATCCCTTACACTCAATTTATAGTCGTATTATTATATTGAGATTAATTAAATTTTATGAAAAGAATTGTCCTACCTTATCTAGATGAATTTTTGCTTAATCTCCAGACTAATAATTATTCTGAAGAGACAATTTATAATTACGAAAGAGATTTAATAACTTTCCAAAATTTTCTTAACGAATCAAAAGTTAATTTTGAAAATATTGATAAAAAGACAATTCTCAATTATAAGGCTTATCTAACTTCTCGAGACCGTAAGACGCCAAAAAATTTGCCGAGCAAAAAAAGGCTTGGCAGTTATTCTATCAACCGAACACTTTCGAGTCTTCGCTCTTATTTTAAATTTTTAATTGAGATGGACCATCCCACACCAGTCTCGCCGGATGTTATTAAATTAATTAAAACGGAAAAAAGACATCCGCGTGTTTCAGAATTTGAGGAAGTGATAAAGTTAATTGAATCGCCGACTCTTTTTGAGAAAAATAGAGTTGTAGCAGCTCGAAATCGGGCTATTTTGGAAACGCTATTTTCAACAGGAATGAGGATTTCAGAGTTAATTAATCTCAAAAAAAATCAAATTGATCCGCAAGGACGCATTTTTATTCGTGGGAAGGGAAAGAAAGAACGATTTGTTTATCTAACACCTCGCGCAGAAAAATATATTAAAAGATATCTAGCCATTCGAGGTCAAACGGATTCTCCTTATTTATTTATCCCCTATCGCGGGAAAAACGTCAATTTAAAAGATAAAAAGATTTCTCCTAATTATTTAGAAGAAAGAGTAAAGAGATATCGAGAATTACTTGGTCTCAATGTGCCTATTTCGGTTCATGGCATCCGTCATGCTTTTGCCACCTATCTCGCTGAAAGTGGTGCCAATCCAGCAGCCATTCAAATTTTATTAGGCCATGAATCGTTAGATACAACTACCAAATATGTTCACGCCTCCGATCGCTATGCGGAAAAAATTCATCGAAAATTTCATCCTCTCAAAGAATAAATCTTACAATTGTCTTGATTGTATTGTATTAATGTATTAACACAACTTGTATCGACCTTTTTATTTATCTTTATCTATAGTTGTTATTATATGGTTATAAGGAAAAAATTCTGTAGAAATTTTATATAATTCTTGCCCAATTTTAAAACCAAGGAAGAAAGTTAAAAGAATAAAAATAATTAGAACAATAATAGAAAGAGTGGGATGAAGATGTTGTCGCCAAAAAGCCATAACAAAAATTACTGATTACTAATGACAAAATATAGAAATTAAAATTAAGGCAAATAATTTAAGGGATTAACTGGAATACCATCTTTTCTAATTTCAAAATGGAGATGTGGTCCGGTTGAAAATCGGCCGGCCCCTGGTGTACCAGGTATTCCACCGCTCAGACCAATAACTTCTCCTCTTTTTACATAAGTCCCCTCTTCAACGTTAATTTTCAAGAGGTGACCATAGACGGTTGAAAATCCTTGTTGGTGAATAATCATGACATAAGAGTAACCCATACCTCCATGTTTGGCCCGAGCAACATAGCCACCAGCTGAGGCACGTACCGCTGTTCCCTGTGAAGCTTTAATATCAATACCAGAATGTTCTCCTAACCAAGCACGAAATGGATAATCGGGATCGTGAAAAGTAGAAGTCACCACTCCGCCTGGCACCGGCCAAGAAAAAACCAGAAGACCCATTTCTTCCAGTTCTTGCCACTGTCTTTCTTGAGCTTCGGCTAATTTTTTTCTAATTTCAGTTTCTAAACGAGCAATTTCTCTTTCCGCTTGTTTCATTTCCAATTTTGCCTCAGCTAAAAGTGTCTGGAATTTCCATTCCGCCCCTTGAGTCTCTTCAAGAAGAATTCTTTTTGCTCTTTCTTCATTTTCTAATTTTGTCTTTTCTGAAGAAAGTTCCCTTTTAAGATTTTCTAATTCTGCTTTTTTTTGCTGAAGATTTTTTTGTTCTGTTTCTAGGTTTTCTTTGACTAATTGAACGTTATCTAGAGTTTTCTGTAAAGAGTTTTGTAAATTTTGACTAACTTTTAAAAGATTAAAATAATCGGAGATATGCTCGTTAAGAAGAATAATTTCTAAATAGCTTTTATTATCATATTGATAAATTTTTCTTAAAAACTCAGCAATTTTTTCTTTAAGATCGCTAATCTCTATATTTTTATTCTGAATTTGATCTTGAATTTCTTCGATTTCTAAATTTGTTTTCTTAATCTGTGCCTCCTTTTTTTTAATCTCTGTTCTCGTTCTAGAAATTTGGTTAGTTAAAATACTAATTTGATTTTTTAGAGTTAAAGCCTCTTTTCTTTTAATTTTAATATTTGCTTCATAAATTTGCTGTTGTTTTTCTAATTCTTTGATATACTCTTGTTGCTGTCGAATTTTTTCTTTTAAATCATCGGTAGTTTGAGCGAGTAGTGTCGAAGAATGAATGGAAAATAGAGAGATGCTGCTTATTATAAAAATGGCAAAGACTAATAACAAGATTGTTTTTTCTTTTTTACTCATACCTAATCTTCGTTTTTTTAATTGCCTCTTCTATTCTCGAAACAACTCGTTTTTTCCCTAAAATTTCCGCTATTTCAGCGGCGGGGGGCGAAGCCTCTTTACCAGATAAAGCAACCCGGAATGGCCAAAAAATTTGACCCGCTCCTTGTTTTTGAGCCAATTCTTCAAGAGTTTTTTGGATATTTTTCTTGTTAAATATTCTGGCCGGCAGTTTTTCTAAATTCTTTTTAATGAGACTTAAATTATCAACAACCTCTTTTTGACTCATTTTTTTCCAGATTAAAATTTCTGGCTCATATTTTAATTCATCTTTAAAAAAGAAATCAGCTAAAGTTATGAGGTCGGTTAACTTTTTCATTCTTTCCTGTTCTGAAGCGACAACTTTCTTGAGCCAATTAAAAGTGATAATTTTTTGAGAATTTTGGATTCTGAATTTTGAATTTTGAATTTGTTTAGAATCTGTAATTTGTGATTTAGGATTTAAAAAATTAATTAAACCAGCCTGAATTAAATATGGAATACATCTTTTTGTCAATTCATTTATTTCTAATTTACGAATATAGTATCCATTTAGCCAATCTAATTTTTCAAGATTGAAAATCGCGCCAGCTTTTTGAATTTTTTCTAAAGAAAAATTCTTAATCAACTCTTGAAGAGAAAAGATCTCTTGATTAGTATCAGGATTCCAACCCAAAAGAGCGACAAAATTTAAAAGTGCTTCCGGCAAGTAACCCTTGTTTAAATAATCTTCGACCGCAATGTCGCCCTGACGTTTAGACAATTTAGAACGATCAGGATTCAATAAAAGTGGTAAATGAGCAAATTTTGGCAATGGCCAATTGAAAGCTTGGTAAATTAAAAGATGTTTTGGAACACTTGGCAGCCACTCTTCTCCCCTGATGACATGGGTAATTTTCATCAAATGGTCGTCGACAACGACAGCTAAGTGATAAGTTGGATAGCCATCTGATTTTAATAAAACCTGATCATCAATATTTTTTAAATCAAATTCTATTTCACCGCGAATTAAATCATAAAATTTAAGCCTCCCCTCCTCTGGCACTTTCAGACGGATGACATAAGGATTTTTATTTTTGATTTTTTTATCTACTTCTTTTTTGCTTAATCTTCGACATCTTTCATCGTACATTGGCGGTAATTTTTTCGCTATCTGTTCCTGACGCATTTTTTCTAAATCTTCAGGGGTACAGAAACAATAATAGGCCTTATCAAGATCAATTAATTTTTGTGCAAATTTTCTATAAAGAACTAATCGTTGTGACTGAATATAGGGACTATACCTACCCTTAGATTTGAGATTCTTTTGTCTTTTCGATAAAACCGGCCCTTCGTCCCAATTCAAGCCAACTGCTTGAAGTGTCTTTATTAAATTTTCTACCGCTCCGTATACTTGTCTTTTTACATCTGTATCTTCAATTCTTAAAACAAACTTACCATTATTTTTCTTAGCAAATAAAAAATTATATAGAGCCGTTCTGAGGCCACCGATATGTAAAAAACCAGTGGGGCTTGGAGCAAAACGAACCCGAATCATAGGATTTTGATTTATTGTATCAAAAAATTAAAAAAGAGAGAATGGTTGACAATTTATATTTATATTTGTTTTGTGCTATCGACCCTCTGCCAAATCTGAGAGAATTGTTTTTTAGTAATCCTAATTCGCCAAAAAATTAAGAGCCAAAGATATAGACGAGCTAGATAAAGTAAAATCGTCCAGAAAAATTCTTTTAAATTTCTTGGATAAGTAAAAAATAGCTTTAATCCACTTTTTATTTCTTCAAAAAATCCGCGCATTTTTTAATTTTAAATTTTAATTTATAGTTTTGAATTTTTTGGATATATCCACCAGTCGTTCTAATTTTTTGTTTTAACCAATCAGATAAGTTGTCTGGATACTTGACATAAACTTTCGCTTCCGGTTCATAAATAATTTTATATCCTTTTTGCCAAATAGTTTGTGAAATAATCGAGTCTTCAACCAAGGTCTCTTCTGGAATTTTTTCAATGATGGTATTTCGAAAAGCATAGAGATAACCAGAGCAAACAAGATACTCACCCCTTTTTGATTTTTTTTGTCGGAGAAGGTGGGCTGCTGTTGTTAAAAAATGCGACCAATAACCAAAAAGGTTGTTTCTGGAATTAATTGAAATAGGATAACCACTGACTGCCCCAATTTTTTTATCTTTAAAATGTTGTAAGAGTTTTTTTATTGCTCCTTTCTCAATAAAAACATCACCATCAGTTAAAACTAAAATTTCTCCTTTGGCTTCTTTGAAAGCTAAATTAAGAGCCGCTGGCTTACCCCTTCCTTTATCTTTTATATATCTAATTTGTGGATAAGTAATTTGAAAATCCTGAACTATTTCTTCTGTTTCTCTGTCTGGACCGACGACGATTAATTCATAATTTTCTATATTTTCATCAACAATGAGCCGAATAGATTTCGTCAAGGTTTTTTTTTCGCGATAAGTAGTGACGACAATTGAGACCATAGTCTAGACTAATCTTTATAAAATTTTAAATAAAATTTATCCACTCTTTACGCATATGCGTTTTTTTGTGAATAATTTTAAAAAGGGAATTTTTTGAGAATGGTATATTTGGCGCCAAGGGGCGTGAGTTCGCTTTTCATTAAATCAATTGACCTTACTTCAAAATTAAAATCTTGTAACTTGTCATTAATCATTTTTAATTTGGCCGGTGTTTTGAGGCGTGCCAATGTCAGGTGTGGCGTCCATTCTCTTTTGTCAATTTCAATACCTAATTTTTCTAATTCTTTACTTAGTCCTTTTTGTAATTTTTTAATCAAATGTTTTTCACCGTCTTCTCGATAACCAATAAATAAAACACGTGGCCAAGATAAATTAGGAAAGGCATTGATTTCAGTGGCAATCAATTTTGGAGCTTTTTGGTTTAGGTGTAGCTCCTTAATTTTTTTCTCGATTTTTTCGCCAACCATCTGGAGAGTATTCTCTTCCTGTGAACCTAAAAAATGAAGGGTGATGTGTAGCCCTTCATTAGAGACCCATTTTACTGGTATTCTTTTATTTTCTTTTTTTAATCTTTCTAGCAAGAAACCTATTTCTTTTTTTAAATTCTCGGGTAGATTGATAGCAATAAAAGAACGAATCTTCATTATAGTCTTATTATGATTTTAAAAATTTTTTTAATAATTTTTCCAATATTTTTGGGTCAGCCCTACCTCTGGTAGCAGCCATGACTTGACCAATAAGATATTTGATGGCTGCTTTTTTTCCTTTTTTATAATCCGAAACAGCCTCTGGATAGTTTTCTAAAACAAGGTTAATTGTTTCTTTTAACTCTTCTTCTGAGGGTTCTTCTGTTTTTATTTTTTCTTGAGAAAGAACTTCCTCCGGTGATTTGCCGGTTTGATAGATTTCTCTTAGTATATCTTGAGCAATTTTTGAGGGAATTTTATTTTTGACTATCAGAAAAATAAAGGAGGAAAAATTTTCTGGCGTCAATTCTTCATTCTTTATCTTCAAAATTAACTGTTCTCTTTTGTCTAGACTAAAAAGTCTATTAATGAGCCAATCGCCAACCTTTTTGGCTATTTTTTCTTTATAAATTTCTAATTCTTCTATCTCTTCCTTTAATTTCTCATAAAGTAGATCCATTACCCTTTCCACAAAAAAAGAAAAATCTTGCTCTTGAGTAAGAATTTTAGCATAAGGAGGAGAAAATTTATATTCTTCAATAAATCTTTTTCTTTTGACTAATGGAAGTTCTGGCAATGATTTTTTTATTTCGTTTATTTGATAATCAGTTAATTCTAAAAGCGGTAGATCTGGTTCAGGAAAATATCGATAGTCTTCAACTTCTTCCTTTAATCGTTGTTGAACGGTTTTTTGTTTTGTTTCATCCCAACCCCGAGTTTCATGTTGAATTTCTCCGCCTTTTTCTAAAATTTCCTCCTGTCTTTTGATTTCATATTCAATGGATCTCTCTATAGCTCGGAAAGAATTTAAGTTTTTTATTTCTACTTTTGTTCCTAACTTTTGAGTTTTGACCTTTGACTTTTGACTTACTGAAATGTTAACCTCACAACGCATCTCTCCCTTTTCCATATTTGCTTCAGAAATTTTAAGATATCTAATAATCGTTTGAAGTTCTTGACAAAATTCCTTTGCTTCTTGAGCTGAAAAGAGGTCCGGCTCGGTGACTAGTTCTAAAAGAGGTAAACCGGCCCGATTAAAATCAAGAAGAATTTTATCTGAAAAATGATAAATTTTAGCCGTATCTTCTTCCAAATGGATCTCTCTAATTCTAATTTTTCGATTGTTAATTTCTAAAAAAGCATTTTTAATGAGTGGAGCAGATTTTTGAGAGATCTGATAGCCCTTAGGCAGGTCAGGATAGAAATAGTTTTTTCTTTCAAAATAGCTTCTTTTTTGAACTTCTCCATTTAAAGCTAAACCCAAGATTAAAGCCATCTCAACGGCTTTCTCATTTAAAGTAGGCAAGGTACCGGGAAGGCCTAAACAAATTGGACAGACACTGGTGTTTGCTGGAGTATCAAATTTAGGATTTTCACAGGAGCAAAACATTTTCGACTGTGTCGCTAATTGAAGATGAATTTCTAATCCGATGTTTACCTTTTTTTCCATAAAAAAATATGGCGAGTCAGGACATTTTTTATTCTTTTTGAAACAGAATCAATACTCCCCTCGCCGTCAATAATATGAATATTTTTAAATTTTTTTGCAATTAAAGAATAAACTTTCCACACCGAAGAAAGTTTTTTTTCTTTCTCAAAAAGTTCAATAGTCAACCGCCCCCTTTCTATTCTTTTAAGACAAATTTTTGGCGGTGTCTTAAGTAAAAAGGTAATGTCAGGTAAAATAAAGTTTTTATTAATTTCTAATAACCACTTAAAAGATAAACCAGAGGCGGTGCCATAAGCGATGGAAGAAAAAAGATATCGATCGCAGACGACAATATATCCTTTTTTGAGAGCGGGAATAATTTCTTTTTCTAAATGATGCGCTCGATCAGCGGCGAAAAGAAGCTGAAGACATTCTGGTGAAGTTTTCCAGTCATGAGAGAGTTGTCCCTTAATCAAACCACCGATGATATTAGAGGTTGGCTCTTTGGTAAGAAGAACAGGAAAACTCATACCCTCTAACCAATCAGAAATAATTTTTGATTGGGTTGAATTACCCGAACCATCTTGCCCTTCAAAGACAATAAATTTTCCTTTCATTTTCATAGGTAAATAATTCTAGCAAAAATTTAATAGACAATCAAACTTTCTCTAGTGATATAAAATTAAAGCCACGACCATAATTGTACAGCAGTTTTAATTTGATATTTTGATAAATTTAATCAGTTGAGGATGAACCCTTTTGACTTCTTGATACATCTGTTGAGCAATTTGACGGTAAGAGGAATGAGCCTTTGATGATGAACGGAGAGGAATTAGATGATAAAGTTCGCGGAGATTTAAAGTGAGTAAAAACCTTTTGCGAAAAGCCAAAGGAAGAAGATAGGATGCTTCTTCAGGAAATTTTTTTGAAATCTTTTTGAAGGCCTCACCTGCTTCTTTCATTGTCTTTTCGTATTCTTGTTTAAAACCATATTTTTCAATCTCGATGGGCAGACTGTATCCATAATCAGTGGTTAATTTCTGATTAGTTTGGGTACAAATGCGATGTCTTTGTAGATCACGAAAGGCGCCGTAGTCTAACAAAAGGTCGAAGGTGTAATAAGTATGCTCTAATTCTCTTAAAGGTTGATCATGAAAACCTCTTTTTCTCATTGCTTCACTAAAAATTTTTTCTTTTTCCCCTCGACTCATTTTTTTTACTTTCTTTTTTATTTCTTGATAGGATAAATTAGAGAATCGATATAAAAGAGCGGTGATAATTTTTTCTTCAGCATTTTTGTCATATTCAACCAGTTCAACTGACTGATAGTGACTGCGTTGAGGCTTTTGTTTTAATATTTTTTTAGTTAGTCTTGCTAAATTTTTTGAAGTTTGTATCAAATATGAATTAACCTCAGTATATTTTAAAAGAGTGGGAACAATTTTTAAACCAGCGCTTTTCAATTCCTGACCAATCTCCTGAAATTCTTCTAAAGGCGAAGAAAGGAGTTTTTTAATTAAATGTGCCAAAGAACGAGCATTAATGGTCATACCTAGATTAGTTAAAGTGGCGGTCGGCAAGATGAAACGGACAATATCACAAGTCTTCGTTTTTAACTCCATTTCTGAAAAAGAAGAAAGTTCCATCTTTATTTTCTCCCTAATTTTTTCATAAAGATTGAGATAGCAATCAATGAGTTTTTGACATGTCTTTTCGTATAAATTTTTAAATTCTGAGTTAAGAATTCTTTTTGGTCGATAAAATTTATCTCTTTCAAAAACCTGATAACGAGTTGACTTTTCTGTAAAAGAAGCTAAACGTGTGTCTTCTATAGCTTTAGTCGCCAAAATAGAGACGTTTTCAATGGCTAAAGATAAAACCGCGTGCTCGGCAATTGAGGAATGACCAAAACCTAAAACCCATTTTTCATGAAACTGCGAAGATTTTTCTTCTGTTAATTCTTGAGCAATTTGATCAAATGGCAAGGGTAAGCGACTACACTTAGCAAAAGTTACCGCCTTGACTTCTGGCGGTAAGTTTTCTAAGGGATAAATGCGACGAGGATAGTTCATATTTCCTTTAATAACTCTTTTACTTTATCTGTCTTTTCCCAGGTGAAATTTTTTTCTTGACGACCAAAATGGCCATAACAAGCTGTTGGGCGAAAGATTGGTCGAAGTAAATTTAATTGTTTTATCATCCCAGCCGGCGATAAATCAAAAACCTTTTTAATCGCCTCAATAATTTTTTTCTCTTCAACCCGTGCTGTTCCATAAGTGTTTAAAGAAATAGCCAAGGGATAAGTGCCGGCAATAACAAAAGCCATTTGTAATTCACATCTTTCCGCTAAACCAGCAGCAACGATATTTTTACAAATATAACGAGCCATATAAGCCGCTGTCCGATCAACCTTGGTTGGATCTTTGCCGGAAAAAGCTCCACCACCATGGGCACAGGCTGAGCCATAAGCATCAACTTCTGTTTTTCGACCACTCATTCCAGAATCAGAAACTGGCCCACCAATGACAAAACGACCGGTATTATTAATATAAAAACGAGTTTTTTTGGTCAAATATTCACGGCAGACTGGTTGAATTACTTCTTTAATAATGGCTGATTTTAATATACTCATTTTCACATTCGGCTCATGTTGAGCGGCAATAACAACATTAGTCAATCTCTTTGGTTGACCATCTTCATACTCAATACTGACTTGGCTTTTACCATCCGGTCTTAAAAACTTCAAAATTTTCTTTTTACGAACCTCGGCCAATCTTTTCGTAAGACGATGGGCTAATAAAATCGGTAGAGGCATTAACTCGGGTGTCTCCCGACAAGCATAACCAATCATCATTCCTTGATCACCGGCTCCTTGTTTTTTACTGGCTGTTTTTCTTACACCCCGCGCAATATCAGGCGACTGCTCGGTAATTGTATTGAAAACAGCCACCGTTCGGTAGTCAAAGCCGTATTCAGGCTTTACATAGCCAATATCTCTCAAAACCTCTCTAACTAAATTATTCTGATCAACCCACGCCTTAGTAGTAATTTCTCCACCAATAACGACATAACCTTTAGCGGTAAAGACTTCACAGGCAACACGTGCGTATTTATCCTGCTTGAGAATTTCGTCAAGCATAGTGTCAGCGATTTGGTCACAGATTTTATCAGGATGGCCTTCAGTAACTGATTCAGAGGTTAAAAGATAATTCCTTTTGTTTTGATTATTCATAGGATTTTAAGGTTATTTATTTTGCCCCTTTGCCAGAAAGGACAAGGGGGATAGTTTTTAAAATTATTTCTAAATCTTTCCAAATTGACCAGTTTTCGATGTAATAAATATCAATTTTTGCTTCTTCTTCGAACGGTAAATTAGAACGGCCATAAATTTGTGCTAAACCAGTCATGCCAGGTTTGATATTCAAAAGCCGTTTCTGGTAATTTTCGTATAAGGCAACTTCCTCTGGTTCATGGGGTCGAGGACCAACTAAACTCATTTCACCTTTTAAGACATTAACAAGTTGGGGTAATTCGTCAAGACTTGTTTTTCTTAAAAATTTGCCAAACCTGGTAATCCGCGGGTCGTTTTCCATCTTAAAGAGTGGTCCCTTTCTTTCTGAAAGAGGAAGGAGATTTTTTTTCATTTTTTCAGCTCCTCGAATCATTGAGCGAAATTTTAAAAGAGAGAAAATTTTGCCTCTTTCCCCTACTCTTTTTAATTTAACAAAAACTGGTCCTTCCGAATCTATCTTAATGACGAGACTGATAATTAAAAACAGGGGGAAAAATAAAATTAAGAAAAGAATGGAAAAAACAAGATCAAAAATTCTTTTGGCAACCTTACCCCAACCCTCTAAAGACGTTCTTTTAATAGAAATTAATGGTAGACCGAAAAAAGTTTCTACGCCGACATTGGTAGCTTGAGCATCAAAAGGATCAGCCAGATATTTAAAAGGCAGATGAAAATCATCTGCTAAACTTAATAAACGCCATCTTTCTGCTCGACTTAAAGAAGGGTCAAGAAGAATAATTTCGTCAACTTCTTCCCCTCTTTTTTGTAAAAAGTCCTGATCTAAATCAGCCGGATTTCTCAACCAAGCAACAATTTGATAACCCGACGATGGATTTTGGGTGATAATTTTTACAAAATCTTCAGCTAACTGGCCGGAACCAAGACAAACAATTTTTTGAAAAATCTTTGTTTTGACGAGAATTTTTCTCCAAACGAGACGAAAAACTTTTCGACCAAGATAAACATACAAAATGGAAAATAACCAAGCGGCTAAAATAATAAAACGCGAAGAAAAAAGTTCTCGAGAAAAAAAGATTGTCAAAATAATTATCATGACAGCCGAGGAAGAGGCAAGGAAAATTTTAGAAAACTCTTTTCTTGGATTTGGCGAGTAAAGTCCGGATGCAGCAAAAATTAGAAGAAAAAAAAGCGAAATTAAAAGCGAATATCCAAAGTAAGTTTTAAAATGGATTTCAAAAATAACTGGTCGCAACTCAACTAAAGCTTCAAAACGTAACCAATAAATAGTCAGGGCTGTTAAAATTAACATTAAGTAATCAAGTGGCAGAAGGAGAATGGAAAATGTCAGGTCTGGCTTTTTCATAGGCAATGTTTTGTTAAAATTATAACAAAATTTTCTTGAAAAAACAATATTTTCAAAAATTTTTGAAAAATAAAAGCCGGGTAGATCGATAAGCCGAATTCTGTCGAGGATGGTCATTTGTCTAGGACTAATATTGCTATTAGTCTCAAACGGGTTATACCCTTTCACCCAGTAAGGATTTAGCCGTTTCACCTTCACATTGCTGTGAAGCTCATCCTAAAAATTTAGGATGTCTGGTTCCTTTCGGAACCAGTCGTCTCTGTTCGCACCTCTGTCCTTACGGACGGTGGGTGTTACCCACTACTTTTTTATCCCTCAAACCAGGAGGGTGTTCGGACTTTCCTCTTCCAACGGTAAGAAAGTTGGAAGCGACCATCTGATCTACCCGGCCGATGTTTAATTATTATAAGAAATTTAGAATCGTTGTCAAATCTCTTTTAAAATTTCAAAATCTTCTTCTGAATCGATGTCATGGGCAAAGGAAGGAATATTGATAACTTCAAGGTGGCAATTTTTTTCTTTTCTAAATTCTTTTTTGACAAAAATAGAACTAACAAATTTTTCTAATTCAATAAAGGTTAATTCTTTTTTCAAATATTTTTTAAAAATAAAAAACATCTTAATAATTTTAGGAATGAGAAAAGGTATTAAAGTTGGATATTTTAAAAGAAGGAAAATTGTTCTGCAAAGTATCAAAAAAAATCGCGTCCAGCAAGTAATTCTCTTTCTTCTAGCTGGTCTGAGTAGCTCGGTTAAAAAATAGATTATTTTTTTATTTAGATGGTTTGGTCGAAGAATAAAAAAGTTATAAACGAAGGTATAAGGCAGAGCATTATTGTTAAAATCTCTTTTAAAAAAATCTGGTTCTCTTTTTATCCTCATCAGGTTTAAGGGGGTAAAACCAGCGATAAGATCGTATCCAAGAAAAGGTTTAAGTTGAGAAAGTAAAATTTTAAAATCATCACTTTTTGGCAAAATATCAAAAGTGATAATAGCGACCTGAATGTTATAGTCAAAGTTTTTTTCTAAAAATTCAAAGATAATTTTTAAATTGTCTTTTAATGTCCCCTGACTAAGAAAAAAGTTGATTTCTTTTTTGGGCTGAATTTCTTTTGGCCCGACGAGGTAAATTTCGGAAAAACAATCCGACTGCTTGATTTCTCTAATCAGACGATCTAGAATCGGTTCATCTTTAATTTTAAGTTCAAAAAGCCTTTTTCTCAAGAATTTATTTTCTACGTCATAACCTGCCAAGATAAAAATTGGTAACTTCATAAGCCTGCTGAATTATAGATTAATTTTTTTTAGTGCTAAATTAACCAATCGATCAGCTTCTTTATTCTTTTCTCTCGGAATATAGAAAAAATTTATTTTTTTAAAAGCTTGGCTCAAATTCCAAATTTTAACAAAGACCTGTCCAAGCTCGGTGTTTTTAATTTTAAATCGACGACTCAACTGACCAACCAAAAGTTCGCTGTCTAAATAAAAATCAATTTCTTGAGCACCAACCTTTTTTGCTTCCTTTAAGGCATCAATGACGGCTCGATATTCTGCTTGATTGTTTGTTGCTTCACCAATATATTTAGAATATTTTTTGATTATTTTTTTATTTTCGTGACAAATCACGACACCAATAGCAGCTGGACCAGGATTGCCCCTTGCCCCTCCGTCAGTATAGATTATTAATTTCATAATTTTCTAATTTCTCTTTGGTCTAAATAGCCACTTACCAAATTCAATTAAAAGAAGATTGATTAAGCTCAAACCACCAAGGATCGACCAATCAATGAATCTCAGTGGTACGGTTTGAAGGAAATTCTGAAAAAATGGAATATAAAGCGCCAACAAAAACATTAAAAAGCCGAAAACAACACTTAAATTAAGAAAGGGATTGTCAAAAGGGTTATATTGCCAGATATTTTTCTTTAAATTTTTACAGGCAAAAACATAAAACATTGTTGTTAGACCAACGGCGACAAACATCATTGTCTGAGTATAAGCAAGATCCTTAGTTTTGTACCAAAAATATAAAAAGAAGTTAAATAGAATTAAATTAAAAAACATACTAACACCAAAGATTAAAAATTTTGTTTGACGATCTAAAATTGGCACTTTTAGACCCCGCGGCCTCTCTTTCATAACTTCAGGAGAGGTTTTTTCATAAGTTAAAGCCATAGCTGGGGGGCCGTCTTGAACAATATTAATCCATAAAATTTGACCGGGCAAGATTGGCAATGGTAGTCCAGCAAGTAAACTGCCAGCCACTAAAATAATTTCTGTAAAGCTGTTACATAATAAATAAAGCACAACTTTTTTGATATTGTCAAAAATGCCCCGGCCTTCTTTAATCGCCTCAACAATGGTTTTGAAATTGTTATCAAGTAAAACAAGATCAGCTGTTTCCTTAGTTACATCAGTCCCGGAACCTAAGGCGATGCCAATATCGGCTGACTTAATAGCCGGCGCGTCATTAACACCGTCACCGGTCATAGCTACGACTTCTTTTTTCTTTTGTAAAAGGTCAACAATTCTGATTTTATGTTTTGGTTCGACTCGAGCAAAGACACTTACTTCATTGAGTTTTTGAGTCAATTGGTCGTCATCTAACCTATCTAGATCTCTGCCTTCTAAAATTTCTTTATTAGCCAGGCCAATTTCTTGAGCAATTGATTGAGCGGTCAATCGATGATCGCCAGTAACAATCACTGGTCTGATGCCGGCTTCTTGACATTCCATAATTGTCGCTCTTGCCTCTGCTCTTAAAGGGTCTTTAAGGGCTACTAGACCGACCAAAATTAAATTATTAACGTCATTAATTTTTAATTCTTTACTATCAGTAGGCTTATAAGCTATCGCCAGAACCCTTAAACCTTCTTCAGTGAGCTTTAGATATTTATTTTCTATTTCTTCTCTCTTTGTTTTAGTCAACACCTCTTCTCGCTGATTACCTCTCTCTAAAAAATTCGATAAAGACAAAATCTTTTCCGGCGCCCCTTTGACAAAAATAAAGTTTTGATATTTAGCATTTGACATTTGACATCGGTGGAGTGTTGCCATCCACATTCTTTCTGAATCAAAAGGAATTTCAGAAAGTCGAGGACATTCTTGATGTAAATTTTTCCACTTATTAACCCCCTCTTTGTTAATTATTGCCAAGACTAAAGATTTTTCCGTTTCATCGCCTTCAATCAGCCAATTTTCTATTTGATCTTCTGGATTTTCGACAATGAGACTATTACAGAGTAATCCAATCTTAAAAATGAGATCGTTATTTTTATCAAAATTAATGATTTCAGAAAGACTCATTTTCCCCTCAGTCAAGGTTCCGGTTTTGTCGGAACAAATTGTTGTCACTGAACCCAGTGTCTCCGCGGCTATTAATTTTCTTACCAAAGCTTTCTTCTTCAAAATTCTTTGCATTCCTGTTGCCAAACAAACGGTAATAGCAATTACCAAACCTTCCGGAACACCAGCTACCGCTAAAGCGACTGACGTTAAAAGCATTTCTTCTCCTTTGCGACGTGTAGTCAAGCCAAGAATAAATAGGCAAATAACTAAAATGACAATGACCGAACCAATAACTTTGGCTAAATGAGTCATTTTTCTTTGAAGGGGTGTTTCATCTTCTCTCGTCTCTTTGATTAAACTAGCGATTTTGCCAAATTCAGTTTGAAAACCAGTTGCTATTACCAGAGCTTTTCCCTTTCCTCGACTGATAATCGTTCCTTGATAGACCATATTTTCCCGATCAGCTAAGATAGTATCTTTAGATAATACTTCAATCTTTTTATTTGATGGTTTTGATTCACCAGTTAAAACTGCTTCCATTGTTTGTAGGTTATGACTTTCAATGACCCGCGCATCAGCCAAAACTATATCACCGGCCTCTAAAATTAAGATATCACCCGGTACAAGTTTTTCCGCTGAAATTAGATGTTCTTCTCCATTTCTTACCACCTTTGCTTTATGTTCAACCATTTTTCTGAGCTGATGAACGGCCCTTTCTGATTTTTCTTCTTGCCAATAACCAATAAAAGTGTTTAAAACAACCGCTACTAAAATAACAGACAAATTTTTCAAATCTTTTAAGAAGAAACAAATACCAACCGCCACTATTAGAACTATGATGAGGGGGTTTTTAAATTGTGATAAGAAAATCGTCAATTTGGTTAATCGTTTTGGTTCGGGCAATTTATTGAGACCATATTTTTTAGTTCTTTTCTCTGCTTCTTCAAAACTCAAACCAGACGCGGAAGTTTTAAAAAACTTGATTACTTCTTCAACAGAAAGATTGTGAAATTCTTTCATAATGTTTCGCTTTTCTTTAAATCTAAAATTCTAAATTCTAATTCCTTTAAGCCATCCCATTCATTTTCTCCTAATTCAAAAACAGTGTCAATTTGATCACCTCTTTTTAGATGATTCAGTTGATGACCGTTATCAAAATAAATCATCTTTTTTCCGCCACCAACAATAATTTTTGCGTGCTGACCGTTTTTCCCAACATTACTTATATCTTCAATGATCAAGTTTCTGGCTAAAAAAATTGGCTTGGGATTACCTTGGCCAAAGGGTTCAAATTTTTTTATTTCTTCATAAAGAGGCCAGTTTATATCCGAAAAATTGATTTCAGTATCAATAAAAATTTTATGCCGCAAATCTAAATCTTTTAATTTATCTTCAGCAATGTCTTTTATAGCTCGACAAAATTCAGCGAATAGAGATAAATTTTTTTCTTTGAAAGTGAAGCCAGCTGCTCCGGCGTGCCCACCATAATGAGAAAAAAATCCTTCTAATTGTTTTAACGATTCAATTAAATTAAACTCTTTGATACTTCGTCCAACACCCTTAATATCATTTTGACGAAGACTAACAGCCAAGATCGGTCTTAGGTACTCATCAACAAATTTATTGGCAATTAGACCGAGAATACCGACTGGCCAATTTTCCTGAAATAAAATTAAAATTTTTTCTTTTGGTTCAAGACCAATTTTACTTTGCCATTTCTGAAAAATGTCTTCGACCAATCTCTGCCTTTCGGCATTGATTTTATTGATTTTTTTAGCCAAATTCTCTGCTTCTTTTCTATCATCAGTTAATAAAAGTCTTAAAGAAGTATTGGCATGATCCATACGTCCGGCTGCATTTAGGCGCGGTGCTAATTGGTAACTTATATGCCATGTCCCAAGATTTCCTAAAAAAAGACCAGCCTCTTTGACTAAGGCCCGTAGACCAAGACGTGAAGTTTTATTTAAAACCATTAAACCATACTTAACCAATGTTCGATTCTCGCCCTTTAACTCAACAAGGTCAGCAACTGTCCCAATGGCCACTAAATCTAGAAGCCACTTTTCAAAGGCTTCCGGATTGGAAAATTGAAAATTAAAGACCGGAGATTTTCTTAGTAGTGCTTGAACTAGTTTAAAGGCCACACCGGCACCACTTAAATCTTTAAATGGATATTTTTCATCTTTTATTTTTGGATTGAGATTAACTAAAGATTCAGGCAGTGTCTCTAGGGGCGTATGGTGGTCAGTGATAATGACTTCTAAACCAAGGTGGTTGGCTAGAGCCACCTCTTGTTCATTGGTAATACCGCAATCAACTGTAATGATTAATTTTGTGCCATTTTGAGCCAGTCTTCTAATGGCGGTAGTATTTAGACCGTAACCTTCCTTTTCTCGATCAGGAATGTAATAATCAACTCGAGCACCTATTTTTTTTAAAGTGAGATAAAGAATGGTTGTACCACAGATGCCGTCAGCATCATAATCGCCATAAACAGTAATCAATTCTTGCTGATGAATAAGAGAGAGGATTTTTTCTACCGCTTTTTTCATGCCTTGAAATAAAAAAGGATCATGAAGGTCCTGTGAATAATCAGGCAAAAGAAATTCGTCAATCGTTTCTTGTGTTTTTAAACCCCGATTCCAAAGCAGCTGGAGAAGAATAGGGTTAATTTCTGGAAATTGATTTCTGAAATCATCAGGAATTTTTGGTGCTATTTGCCAGAGATAATTATTTTCCATACCTCACTTGTTTAAGAGTTTTTATAAAAAGATTAATTTGATAACGCCAACTAAACCTCTCTACCCATTTTCTAGTTTGACTTTTAAGTTTAGTCATTAGATTTGAATCGGTTAATATTTTGACAATAGCTTGGCGAAGCGCCTCAACATCTTCGGGTGGTACTAAGAAACCGGTCTTTTGATCGGCCACTACTTCAGGAATGCCACCACTTCTGGTTGCTACTACTGGTTTTCCCATCGCTTGTGCTTCAAGATAAGAGGTGCCAAAACTCTCCTGATGTTGATAGCCGGAATATGTCAAAACTCTGGATGGCCCAAGATAAAGATCAGCTAAAAAATAATAAGGAATCGCCTCTTCTGGCCTTTTCACTGCTCCGACAAAAATCACTTCGTTTTCTAAATTTAACCTTCTCACCAATTCTTTCAATTTTTTTTCTTCTGGGCCTTGACCAATAATGAGATAGACAACATTGTTAATTGATTTCTTGATCTCTGGCAAAGTTTTGATGACTAAGTCAAAACCCTTGATTTTGGCCATCCGACCAACAGAAATGAGAATTTTTTTTTCTTTAAGACCTAAAGAATTTTTGATTTCTTCCAAAACTTTTAAATCGACTCTCTCCGGATTAAACTTTTCTAAGTCAATTCCTGGATAAACTACTCTAATTTTTCTTTCTGGAATACCAAGTTTGACAACTTCTTTTTCAGTATAATGACTGTTGGTTAAAACACAATTTGCCATTTTTAAGTTAAATTTTAGAAAAAACTTGCTTATTTTTCCTTGTTGGTCAATCAGAAGATCAACACCTCGCCCATAAATTAAAAATGGAATCTTAAGAAATTTCTTAAAAAGAATACCAAGTAAGCAGTAATGAGCATAGTGGCCAAACAAAATAACCTCAATTTTTTCTTTTTTAACGATTCGCCAAATTTTAAAAAAAAGAAATAGCCAGCTCGGTTTTAAAAATTTAGAGCCAAAGAATTTAGCTCGATAAATTTTGAAATTCTGTTTTTGATCAAATTCTTGCCAACCATTTTCTTTGTCAGCCAATACAACAATTTTTTCGGGGGGTAATCTTTGACAAAGATTGGCTAAAGAATGTTCAATGCCGCCCATTTTTGGCGGAAAGAAAAAAGTAATCAGTAAAGTTTTAGGCATTTCACTTTAATAATTTGGTTTGGTCTATTTTACTGGAAAGTTTAGCGTATTCGGCATTAACCCGGTCGAGGGCTAAGCGGGCGTTATTAAGATGGGAAGTTAAAATTCTTAATTGTTCAGAAAATTTGCTGGCATCTTTTTGGATGGCGGCTAACATTTCTAAAATTCTTTTCGTTGCCTCTTCAATTCTTTTTCCTTCCAGACCGATCATTAGAACCTTTAAAAAATAATAAAAACTATTGGGTGAAACAACTAAAACCCTTTTCTCAATGGCGTAACGATTGAGATCAATATTTTTAATCACTTCATAATAGACGGCTTCAGCCGGAATATACATCACGGCAAAATCAACTGTTCCTTCCTGAGGTAAAATATATTGTTCAGAAATATCGTCAATATGTTTTTTAACATCACGGATAAAGCCGCGAAAGTATTCCTTCTTTTCTTTCTCATCCCTGCTTTGGATATATTTCTGAAAATTTTCCATAGGAAACTTCGAGTCAATCGGAATAATCCCTTTGTCAGTTTTTAAAATAGCATCAACAACCCGGCCGGTTTTAAATTTGTACTGAAGTTTAAATTGAGTGTAAGGAAAGTATTGTTCTAAAAGATCTCTTAAAACTTGCTCGCCAATGTTGCCTCTTAATTTCGGTGATTTCAAAAAAGCTTGAAGGTCGCTCATTTGTCTGGCTATTTCCTGGAGTTCGCCAATAACTCGTGCTGCTTGTGTCAACCTTTCGTTAGTGGTAGAAAGTTGTTTTTGAATCATTTCGTTGCTTCTATCTAAACCACCCCTCATTTCTTGTCGGGTTGCCGAAAGTTCTTGTTGGGTGGTTTTAATCAGCTCTGCCACCTGACTTAAAGGATTTTCTTTCGCTTCCTGCATTCTCTTTAATTCTTTTAGTTGATAAATAATAAAGATCAACAAACCTGTCAGAAAAGCAATTAAGATGTAGATCAAACTGGTCATCTGTTTATTTTAGCATTTTTTTGAATTTTGAAAATATTTAAAATTTTATTTTTCCAAACTGCCAATAAGGGCAATCCTAAAAAACCATAGATAATCAAACCCAACAATCTAATTAAAAAAGCTTTAAAATAGCCAGAATAATAAAAGCGGTATTTTTTAATCAAGACAAGAGATTTTCTTAGCTGCTCTTTTTTATATTTTCGACTGATACGATGGTGATGAAGACAACGCGCGCCGTAAAAATTAAGAATGGCGATTTTACCAATCGTGCCTAATTTTAAAATTAAATCGTAATCTTCAATATATCTTTCACTTTCTTTTTCACTATAACCACCTAATTTTAAAATCGCTTCTTTGCGAAATAAAATAGTTGAAGTGAGGAAGAGATTGTTTCTTAAAATTTTTTTTCTTATCTCTTCATCCAATCCGGTTTGATTGATTCGATAAAGTTCTCGATAATTCTTATCAACAATGATGGCTTTGGTACCTACTAAAACATAATCAGGATTTTTTTCTAAAAATTCAACCTGTTTTCTTAATTTCTCACAATCAAGCCACTCATCGTCATCATCGAGCCGAGCAATCAATGCACCCTGCGCCTCTTTTAATCCTCTGTTGGCTGATTGCTGAATGCCGAGATTTTTTTTATTTTTTAAAACAACAATTCTGTGATCTTTTTTTGCCCATTGATTAATAATTTGAAAAGTATTGTCTGTCGAACCATCATCCACTATTATTAATTCAAAATTATTAAAACTTTGAGCGAGGACACTTTTTATCGCTCGCTCAATAAATTGACTGCCGTTATAGGTTGATAAAATTATTGAAACTTTTGGCATAGCTTTTTTATTCCCATCAGTTCAGTGTGCTAATATTACTTTAAATTGATTAAAAATCAAAAAGATTAAGAGAGGGTAAAAACAAACAATTAGAAACTAGATTCTATTTTCCGATTCTTCTATTTTTCATAGTACCAAAAATAGACATTATCAATCATTCTTGGTTCGCCTAAAAATTTTTTTATTTTATCAAAAATTTCTGACTTGAGCCATTCTTGATTCACGACTAAAAAACATTTTTCTGCACCAGTGAT
>JAOACJ010000007.1 GCA_026417895.1 Patescibacteria group bacterium
TAAAAGAACGCCGCCAAAACAGCTAATACTTTGTGATAAAAAAGTAAAAAACTTTTGGGTAAAAATTTTTTGATTATTTTTTTGAACATCTTTTTATTTTAGCAGATTTAAAAAAAAGATACAGAAATAAAGAGAAATGATCGGTTAATCAGAATTATACCTATCACTTTAACATCACTTTTGGATAATTTTTGATAAATTTTAGTCCACTCTAATATTTATATTTAACCCTTTCTTGCCAATCTCTATTCCTTATCAGGTGTTAACACGTTGATACGGATAATAGTAGATTATTTTCTCAAGTGTTTCTAAAAAGAAAGAATTGTCATCAATCTGTTGATCAATTCTTAATTAGTGAGAATTCGTTTTTTGGCCATTATGATTGGCCTAAAATTTTTAAAGCATATTTGAGTCTTTCTTTAGTGCCTTCAATTTCCGGTGGAATTTCAGAAAGAATTTCTTTAATCTCTTGAGAGTGATAACCAAGTTTGCGTAAAGCCGTTTCTAAAGGTCGGTCAGAAATTTTAGAACGTTTCAATAACTCTTCAAATTTTCCTCTCATTTCAACAATAATTTTTTCCGCCGTTTTTTTACCAACGCCAGAAATTTTGGTTAAAAAATTGACTTGACCGTTTTGAATGGCTTTCTTAATTTCGGAAATTTTACCGAGTGAGAGGATATTTTGAGCAATTTTCGGACCAACGCCGGCAATAGCTAAAAGTTCTTTAAAAAATTCTAATTCTTCGATGCTCTTAAAACCGTAAAGTTCTTGGGTTTCCTCTCTTGTGTATAAATAGGTAAAAATTTTTAAACCTTCATTGATTTTAACTTTTTTTATTAAGGATGGAGAAACGAAAACTTGATAGCCGATCTGGCCTGTTTCTATAACCAAAAAGTTGTCGCCCCGATAAATAATTTTGCCGCGCAGAGAAAAAATCATACCTTTCTACACAATTATGAAAATTTGGCAAAAATACAAAAAACAAACTTTGGAAAAATTTCAACTTTCGTACGGTTTCGTATTTCGTAGTATACTATAGTTTTCCACAGAAATCAAGATTCGTGGCTTGACAGATTCTGGTCATTTGTTATAATTTTCTATTATAAAATTAACTTGGAGGATGAGGTAAATTAATATATGAGAGAAAGCGAATATAACATTGACAACGTTCCAAAAAGCGAAAGCAAAACCACGCCGGATCAGTGGGAAAAATATAATGTTCTAGAACGTCTAGAGGTTGTGCTTCGAAACGAATTTCTTGATGGTATAAAAAAATCTATTGATATTAAAGATTTATTTTTTGCCGCCGGAGAAATATGTAAATCAATAATAGAAAAGGGGTTGCCAAATTTAAAAAAATTGACCCCTGGAACTAGAGAGAGGGTTGAAAAATTATTGTCTATGAAAGGAGAATAAATTTTTTATTATGAGTAAAATTTTGGAGGAATTAAAGCGGGTCATCACCAATTCAAAACTATCATCCACAGATCAAAACGATCTTTTAATTTTTTTACCCATTTTACCAGAAAAGGTTTTAGAAAATTTAGTAGAAATTTTTAAAAAATCTCCTAAGGTTTTAGTAGCTTTTAATGAAGATTTTAAAGCCAAACTCGAAGCCTTAATCGATGGCCGTGATGCTTTTCA
The DNA here is from genome assembly GCA_026417895.1 of Patescibacteria group bacterium. Taxonomy (NCBI): domain Bacteria; species Patescibacteria group bacterium. The sequence continues at coordinate 1,646 of JAOACJ010000007.1, forward strand.
AAAAATGTTAGAAAAAGAAAAGGAATTGTTAGAGGTCTGGCAAGAAGAATTTGGCAAACAAGAAAAAGAAATAGATTATGGCCTGGAAGAAAAAACCGAAGAAGAGGAAGTTTAAAAATTAAAAAATTATGCCAATCACAAAATCAGCTATAAAAGAATTAAGAAAGGTAAAAAAAAGAACGGCAAGAAATAAAAAAATCAAAGCCAATCTTAAATATTTAGAAAAAAAATTTTTGAAATTTATCAGAGAGAAAAATAAAGAAAAAGCCAGAGAATTTTATCAGAAAATTCAGAAAGCTCTTGATAAAGCCGCCAAAAGAAATGTCATCAAAAAAAACAAAGCCAGCCGAAAAAAATCAAGATTGGCAAAAAAGCTAAATTTTTTATTAAAGAGTTAATTCCTTTTAGCTGTCAGTCATTCACCTTTCTCTCTTTTTCTCTCTTAATGTGTTAACACACTAGAGATTAAAGAGTAATGCATTTCGCTGGCAATAAATAGAAAAATTACATTATTTTTATTTATAGTTTTGCCACCAATAAGTCAAATAAAAGTTCCGGTTGAAGATTGGTTGTCTTGAGTTGATAGTCTATCCTTAGAAGTTCCTGATAGATTTTTTTTAATTCATCTAAAGTATATCTTGGGGCTTGGATTAATGATTTTTTAACACTATAAGGATGAACACCCAATTCACTAGCTAACTGATAATAATTTAAAAATTTCTCTTTCCTATCCTTAATTTGAAGAATAATTCTAAATTGACGAGCCAAAAGATTAAGAAGTTGGGTAAAAGGAATGTCGTTTTCTAATTGTTCCCTAATTAATTGAACGGCTCTTTTTTTATTTTTCTCAACTAGGGCATCAATTAAATTAAAAATATCTTCTTCTGGTTTGGTTTCAACTATTAATTTAACATTTTTCGCCGAAATTTTGCCTTGACCATAAGCTATTAATTTATCCAATTCAGTACTCATTCGCCAAAGATCAGGTCCAATAAAATTTACCAATAAATCAACAGCTTTTTCTTCGATTTCTCCGTCTCTTTTTTTAACCTCTTCTTTAATCCATTTTCGTAATTCATTATTTTCTAACCAATCAAATTTTTGGGCATATTTTTCTTTTTTTAGCAGACTAAAAAGTTTTTGATGGCTCTCGTTTTGGGGTATCTTTTCTTCGCTTTCGCGAAAAATGACAACATTGTCTTTTTCTTCTTTCTTCTTTCCTTTCTTGCTTTTTCTCACAAAATTAATCACTTCCTGCAATAAAGCAGAATCTTCATTCTGGCTTAAAAGGTTTTCAATAATAATCAATCTTTTTGTCGAAAACAGACCGGGTGAAAAAACGCTCTGTCGAAATTTATCAACGGTTAAATCCTGCCCTTCTAGTCTTAAAACGCTTAAACCTCGCCAATCTCTTTTCTGTTTAAAGTTTTCCACCAAGGCTCGGAGTTTTTCCTGAGAACGAAAAGTATCCGGACCGTATAAAAAGAAAATCATAAAAATTTTTAATTTTTTAATTATTTAACAACTTGGTAATGAAGACGAAGAACGTTTTCCGTAATTTTCTTCACGGCTAACAACTTTAATTTTGCTTCTGTTTCAGTTTCAGAAAAAAGTTTAATACCCCGACCAAAAATTAACGGCTCGAGATCAAGGTAGATTTCATCAATCAGGTCGCCGCGGAGAAAACTGCTGTTCAATATACCGCCGCCACCGACTATCACTTCTTTAAAACCTTTACTTTTCAAAACTTCTAAAGCTTCTCTCGGTGTGTTAACAAAAATTGTTTTCTCATTGACTTGATGGGGTGGCACTAAACTCGAGACAACAACGGTAAAGGGATAATTCAATTTTTCAAATTCATCAATAATCTTCATAATTTCATAAGTTCTTTTGCCAACAATAATGTTGCCCTTTTCTTTGACTAAATCATAATAGGCTTGCCAGGTTTCATTTGACCAGGGCGTCTCGTCTTTTTCTTTAGCAATATAACCATTGATGGTTGATGTGGCGTATAAAATGACTTTCATAAAAAATATTTTTAAATGATAAATTTTTTTAAAAGAGTTTTTGAGGAGTTGGTTTTTCTGAGAAAAAACGGTTTAAAAGTGATTTAAACTCTAAATTTTGAAAAATTTTTTTAACCTTTTCTTTATCCGGTTCTTTCAGCTTTAAATCTTCTAAAGAGAGGTCAATTTTTAAATCTCTTTTAATGGTGACTAATTTTTTGGCCAGAAAGGCTTGTTCTTTATTTTTGATCAATAAATTTTTAATTTTTTCTGAATCAATTTTTTCTAAATTTTGATAAAGATTTTCTAAAGAACCAAACTTTTGAATTAAGGCCAAGGCTGTCTTTTCGCCAATACCCTTGACGCCGGGGATATTGTCTGATGGATCACCACGTAAAGCTTTGTAGTCAATGAGTTGCTGAGGGGTTAAACCAAATTTTTCTTGAATAGTTTTTTCGTTATAAAGTGTCATCTCACTTACCCCTTTTTTCAAAAGGCAGACTGTGGTTTTTTCATCAACTAATTGTAATAAATCGAAATCGCTCGAGATGATAATCATTCTGAGTTTTGCCTTTTGGATTTTGAGTTTAAGCGAAGCAATAAGATCATCGGCTTCATAACCAGGAATTTCTAAAAATTTGATTTTAAAACTTTCTAATAATTCTTTAAGTCGGGGAATCTGAGCATAAAATTCTTCAGGCTGTTTAACCCTTTTTGCCTTATATTCTTGAAAGTCTTGATGACGAAAGGTTGGCCCCTTACTGTCAAAAGTAACAGCTAAATAATCTGGCTTTAATTCTTTTAAAATTTTTAAAAAAACTAAAGTAAAACCATAAATAGCATTAACGACCTCACCGCTTTTCGTTGTCAATCTCGGCAAAGCATGCCAGGCGCGATGTAATAAGGAGTTGCCATCAAGAATGATAAATTTCTTTTCCATCATTCAATTATACTATAATTTCCATTAGTATCAATGAATATCTATGAGTATCAATTTAGTTTCTGAAACTGCTTGATATTAGTGGATACTAATAGATATTGATAGAGATTTTAGTAATTTTTAA
>JAOACJ010000008.1 GCA_026417895.1 Patescibacteria group bacterium
TTTGGCGGGCTGATAAAGAATTTCGTTTTCAGCCATCACATATGCGCCTTTTGGACCGCAAGTGATAACCACAATTTTTGGTCCAAGTTGAATCAGCGATTTTAATAACTGAGGAACGTTTTTTTCGCTTTTGTCGGTCAAAAGCGCGCTTTCTGTTTTATTTAAAATTAAAAGATCAGTTCTCTTTAAAAATTTTGCTAACCCAATTTTCCCCGCTTGAATTTGTAAGATTCCAGGGTTCCAGGCAATTTTCAGATTTGAATTTTTAGATTTTGGGTCAAAAATTTTATTTAATAATTCTTCCCATTTGCCAGACAAGGAAGCAATATAAATCCATTTTGTAATTGGAAATTGGAAATTGAAAATTGAAGATTGAAGATTATCATTGGCTCCACGGAAAGTAAAAATTGTTCTCTCACCCCCCTTTGGTTGAATAATGGCGGAAACACCGGTGTGTAATTTTTGATCAATTTGAATAAATTTTGTTTCAACTTTTTTCTTTTTTAGACCATCGATAATGACTCGGCCAGAGTAATCTTTACCTACTCTGACAATGGTTGCCACTTTCAGACCAAAATTGGCTAAACCAACAGCCACATTACAAGCACCGCCACCATGGGTAAAATAGGCTTCTTTGATATTAATTTTTGTTCCTAAAGGAAAACAAACTTTTCCAGCTGTTTTGCCTTTAAATTTTTCCACATAAAAAGTAAAATCACGAATCGCCCCACCGATGGTAATAATATCGTAAGTCATAAATTTAAAAATTTCTTAATTTTGCCCCAAATTTTTGTTCTAAAATTTTGACTAAATCTAAAATAATTTTATTTACCTCGTCCGACTTCAAGGTTTTCTCAAATGATTGGAAGGTTAAGTGAAAGGCAATATTTCTAACACCTTGACCTAATTTTTCTGATTCAAAGACGTCAAATGGTTCAACTAAATAAATTAAGGGGTGGAAGTTTTTAATCGTTTGAAAAATATCATTAAAAATTATATTTTTCGGCACCAAGAAAGCTAAATCACGGGTGATTGGTGGATAAGGAGAAATTTGTTTAAAGATTTTAGTCGAAATTTTTAAATCTTTTAAACTTTCTAAATTGATTTCGAAGAGACCTATCTCTGCAGTAATTTTCAAGTTATTTTTAATTGTTTCATTTAATTGGCCAAAAAAACCAACTAATTTCTGATCAACCAGAATGCGGGTTAAGTGATTAAGATATTGATAATGAGAATCTCTGTCTTGCTGAAAACAAATCTGGTCTCTTTCAAAACCAATTTTTTCTAAAATCATTTCTACGATACCCTTAATCAAATAAAACATTCTTTTATTTTTTTCTAAGACGAGGCCGGCGCAATGCTTCTCCTCGTGCCCCTTGTAAGTCCTTCCACATTCAAAAATTCGAAAGTTTTCAAAATTTGGGATATTTTTTATCGCATTCTCTAAAATCTTTGGTAAAAGAGAAATTCTTAGGTATCTTTGCTCTGGATTTAAAGGATTGGTTATTTCTAGATGGTCGACTGGATTAAGTTTTAAAAGATTAATCAAACTTTCACCATAAAAAGAATAGTTATAAACCTCATCAAAGCCTAGACCAATTAAGATATTTCTCAATTTTTTTTCTAATTTTAAAAGTGGATCTTCGGAAACAATGGTAAATTTTCCCCCAATTGGTTGCAGTTTAATTTTTTGATAACCATACAATCGACTAATCTCTTCGATCACATCCTCTGGATATTCAACGTCGCTTCGGTATAATGGCACCACTAACTGTATCGATTTATCCATCTTCTTTATCACAAAACCAAGACGATTAAGAAATTGGGTTATTTGTTTCTTGGAAATTTTTTCGCCAATTAAATCTGAGATTTTATTCATTTCTAAATTAATAATTTTTTTTGTTTTTAACCTTTTCTCTGTTTCTCTACTTCTGAGATCGTAAATTTTTGAAACAACTTTTCCACCAGTGATTTTTTTAATTAACTCAATGGCTCGATAGATCCCCTCTTCAGCCAAAACTAAGGGCAATCCTTTTTCAAATCTTAAACTAGCCTCGGTCCGTAAGCCAACATTTCTTGCTCCTTTTCTGATAACAACGGGGTTGAAATTAGCTGATTCGATGACGACAGTTCTTGTCTTTTCGCTGATACCTGACTCTTCACCACCCATAATGCCAGCCAAAGCAATTGGCTTTTTTTCGTCAGCAATAACCAGAACTTCTGGATCTAGTTTTCTTTCAATGCCATCTAAACATAATAATTTTTCATTATTTTCTGCTCTTCTAACAATAATTGTTCTAGATTCTAATTTATGATAGTCAAAAGCATGAAGTGGTTGACCAATTTCAAGGAGAATGTAATTTGTAATATCAACAATATTATTAATTGGTCGAAGACCTAAATTTCTTAAGCGATTTTGTAACCATAAAGGTGATGGTTCAATTTTTACCCCATCGATGACTACCGCCATATAGCGTGGGCAATCTTTGTAATTTTCTACTTTAATTTTCAGATTGGTTAAGTTTTGAGTTTTCTTTTTTGGTTTCAAGATTTGAAATTTGAAATTTGATTTTGTGAGAGCGGCGATTTCCCTGGCAAAGCCAAGATGGCCAAATAAATCTGGCCGGTGAGTTAAAGCAGAGTTTTCAATCTCAATAATTACGTCATCTAAACCTAAAACTTTTGCCACTGGTTGACCTATCTTAGCTGATTTATCTAAAATCAAAATACCAGTATGGTCCTCGCCTACTCCTAGTTCGTCCTCGGCACAAAGCATACCTTCTGATTTGACGCCACGAATCACTGATTCCTTAATTTCCATACCGTTTGGTAATTTTGCTCCTGGCAGGGCCAAAGGTACCTTATCACCCACTTTGATATTGAAAGCACCGCAGACAATGTCATAACTCGCCTTACCAGTCGTCACTTTCGCTAACTGTAGTCTATCTGCTTGAGGGTGTTTCTTAATTTCTAGAATTTTAGCGACTACCACTTTATCTAAACCCTTGCCTAATTTTTCTAATTTTTCTACGCCTGCTACTTGCAAATTCAAAACCTCAGCCAACCTTTCTGGCGAGAGTTTTATACCAATTAATTCTTTTAGCCATTGATAGGAAAGTTTCATAAATTAAAATTGTCTTATAAATTTTAAATCACCAGAATGAAACCAACGAATATCATCAATTTTATGACGCATCATCACGAGCCGATCAAGGCCGACGCCAAAGGCAAAGCCAGTGTATCTATTTTTTGGATAACCGGCTGATTCGAAAACTTTGGGATGAATCATGCCGGCACCTAAAATCTCAAGCCAACCAGAATTTTTGCAAATTGAACAACCCTTTCCCAGGCAATTTTCGCAAGCCATATCAACTTCCAAACCAGGCTCAACAAACGGAAAATAGCCCGGCCGAATTCTTATTTTAATTTCCCTTTTATATAAAGCATTTAAAAAACTTTTAATAGTATAAATTAAATTGGCTAAACTAATTTTCTCATCAACAACAAAACCTTCAATCTGATAAAGAGTATGTTCGTGGCTAGCATCAGTTGCCTCGTGACGAAAACATTTACCAATAACACAAACACGCAGTGGCGGCTTTCTTTTCTCCATAACTCTGACTTGCATATTTGACGTATGGGTCCGTAATAATAATTTTGCATTTTGAATTTTGAATTTGTTTGGAATTTGGAAGTTGGAATTTGTGGTTTAAGATAAAATGTATCCCACATATCGCGAGCTGGATGCTCTGGTGGGATATTAAGCGCTTCAAAGTTATACCAGTCATTATCAATCTCTGGTCCTTCTAAAACCTCAAAGCCCATTGATTGAAAAATTTCAGCCACTTCATTTTTCACTTGTGTCAATGGATGATAATGGCCGAAGAAAATTTTTTCAGCCGGTAAACTGATGTCAAAAAATTTTTCAACTTTAGATTCCCAACCAGAAGCCATAGATTTCTTTTTTTCTTCAATTACTTTTTCTATCTCCTTCCTTGTTTCATTAATTAATTGTCCAACCTTTGGTCTTTCTTTCTCTGGTAACTGATTAATTTTTCGCAAAATTTCTCGAAGCAAACCTTTTCGCCCAAGATATTTTTTTTCTAAATTTTCCAGTGATGAAAAATTAGAAATTTGAGTAATTTCTTGCTGCAATTTTTCTTTAAGTTGTTTTATTTCTTCAAACATAAATATAATACGGATATGCAAAATAGTATGCTAATCTACAGACGAGGAATTTGTTGTTCATAAAATTAGCATAAAATTTATAGATCACTATTAGGATTTATTTTCTAAATAAGTAAATCTCTTTTTTCTTGTCGAAAAAATTAATTCTAAGAGAATGATTAATAAAAAAGAAGAAAAAGCGCTCCACCAAGCTAAAAGTTTAAAAAATTTTAAAAGAATTAAAGAAATAAGAAAAAATGAAAAAAGAAAAGCTTGACGAAATCCGACAGCAAATTTCTCGAAAATTTTTTCCTTTTCTTTAAGATGACGAAATTTTAAGATGATAAAGAAAAGGGTGAAAAATCCTAAAAGCCCAAAAAAAAGAGCCAAAAAAAGGATGACCAAAGCTAGATTGCCACCTTTAACAGGGTCAACAAAAAGAAAGAAAACGAAGACAATCAACCAGAAAAAAATAGTGGAAATTAAGATTAAAGAGAGGGAGCGCCGAAGAGTCATATTACGGAAATTTTTAATTACTAATTTCTAAATAAATCCTAATTTTCAGGTATTAAATATTGAAAAAATTAGTCGTCAATAATTAGGTTGATTAGATTAATTATATAATTTTCTATTAGAGTTGTCTATCTTCACAAATCTCACGAAAATCGCAATTGCGACATTTCCAAGGATTAGGGGTGGCGGAAAAATCGCTTTTTAAAATTTCCTCAATTTTTTCTTTGACTCTTTCCTTAAAAGAAGAAAGTTCATTCTCAAAATTTTCAATGGTCACCGTCTGATTACTATCGAAATAATAATAGGTCAATTTTGCTGGAATGTCATAAAAAACCTCACGCACGGCCAAAGCATAGATTAAAAGTTGGTCTAAGTCCTCTAGTCGTTCATTTTTTGGTATCTCGCCTGTTTTGTAATCAATAATTTCTACCTTATGACATGAGGCTACATCCATTTGGCAACTTTCCAGAATATCGATTCGATCAATCACTCCTTTAAGCGTGTAATTTCCAATTTTAATGTTAAATTTTTTTTCAATAAATTTAGGAATTTTAAATTTTCCTTGATGTTTTTTATAAAATTCAATTAACGATTGACGACCCTTTTCCTTTCTTTCTAATTCCTGTTCTTTTGATTCGTACCATTCATCGAGCCAGTTTTTTTCATAGATAGCCAAAAGTTCTTCAAGGGTCGGCACCTTTTTTGTTTCTTGATAGCGTAAGTAAAAATCTCTTAAAGTATTGTGAATGGAATGACCGAAGCTGAAAGTAAATTTTGGTCGACCTGGTATTTGTAAAATATGAGCATATTTATATTGTTTTGGGCAAAGTTCAAAAACATGAAGTTGAGTATAGGAAAATTTTTTGGGCAAGACTTCAATGTTTTTTCTCGTTTGAATTAAATCTTGATCAATGGTTGGTATGGTTAGTTTCAATTTTTGTTGCTCGCGAGATATAACTTTTTCTTCTTTAACAAAACCTAATTCTTGAAGAAACCTCGATGGTCTTTTCTTTCTTGTCCCACCATAATCTTCCGCTGAGGTAAAAAATAAACCATCGCGGGCGCGGGTCATAGCGACATAAAAAATCCTTCTTTCCTCTTGTAAATGATAATCACCTTCTGGAATAATTTCTTTAATTAATTCAATCGGCACCTCAATTGGCTCCTTCCTTTCGATTGAGGGAAATCTTTTGTCAACTAAATTGACGATAAAAACATAAGGAAACTCTAAACCTTTGGCTTGATGAATGGTCATCACTTTGACTGATTCCGGACCTTCCTCAATCAGACCACGTAAAGCCCCCTCTTCGCCAGCTTCAATTTCTAAATTAATCTGATCAATAAAGGCTTTAATTGATCTGTCTTCATTTGTTCTTTCGAATTCCTCAATTTTTTTAAAGAATTGACGAAGGTGAGAAATTCTTTCAATATCTTCCGAGGTTTCTTCTTTAGACCAAATTTTTAATAAACCCGATTCTTCGACAAACTGATAGAGAATTTGGCCGACTGTTTTATTTCTAACAAGGATCGTAAATTTTCTAATGAGTTCTAAAATTTTATCAATTTCTTTTCTTGTTTCTGGTTTAATACCCAAAAGATTAGATCGTTCAAAAGTTTCAAAAAGAGAAATGTTTTTCCGTCGAGCATAATGCATTAAGTTCATTAAATCTAATGGATCGAAACGGAAAATTGGCAAAGAGACGATTCGGTAAAGAGCGCTTGATTCATGGTAATTGTCTAAAAGTCTTAAAAATGAAATTAAATCCATAATTTCTGGCTGACGATAGAGCCCACGCGAGGCAACAAATTGATAAGGAATTTCTAATTGAGAAAGTTTTTGAATAAATAAATCAGCATAAGCATTGGCTCGGACCAAGATAGCAAAATCAGACCAAAGAAGTTGACGATTTTCTTTTTTTAATTCAATAATTTTTTTAATGACGGCACTAGCTTCTTCTTCTTGCGTCTTGAAATGTAAATGGTTAATCAACCCAAAACCCTGACGAACTGTTTTAAGTCTTTTGGTTAAAATAATGCCCTTGACTGGTTGCTGAGCTAATTGATATTCTAGTCGATCTGGATTGTTTAACTGAATAAACTGATAGGCTAAATCTAAGATATTTTGTTTATTACGATAATTTTCTTTTAGAACAACAATTTTTGCCTCGGGGTAGTCCCGAGTAAATTGAATCAAGTTAGTGTAGGCTGCTCCACGCCAACGGTACAGGCTCTGATCATCGTCACCTGTGACTGTCAAATTATTTTTTGGACTGGCTAATAATTTTAACAATTCATATTGAGCCCAATTAGTATCCTGAAATTCGTCAACTAAAATATATTTAAACTGTCGTCGATATTTTTCTAAGATACTTGGTCTTTTTTGAAAGAGTTCTAAAGTTTTAACAATTAAATCACCAAAATCAAGCTGGCCCTTTTCTCTTTTAATTTCCTCATAAACTCGATAGGCATTGGCTACTTCCAATATTTTCTCTGCCATCTCCTTTTCTTCCTCGTTTTTTGCTTCTTTTATTTTTTTCTCTGCTAATTGAAGATATTCTTCTGGTTGAACATTTTCATCTTTTAATCTTGAAAAATGTTGGACAAGGGCCTGTAAAAATCGAGTTGGCGAACCAAGTGGTCGATAATATTCAAGTTCAAATTGGGCTAAGTTTTGCCGTATCATCTGCCAAGCATCAACCGGTGTCAATAATTTAAAATTTGGATCTAAACCAATTTCTAAAGCATTATCTTTCAAAATTCTCTCACCAAAAGAATGAAAAGTAGAAACCCATAAATCAACATAACCATAAGGCAATAAACAATCAACTCGCTCCTCCATTTCTTCGGCCGCTTTATCAGTGAAGGTCAAAGCCAAAATTTCTTCGGGTTTGGCTTTTTTGGAAAGAATAAGCCAAGCCAACCGACGAGTAATAACTGTTGTCTTGCCAGTACCAGCCCCAGCAACAATTAAAAGTGGACCAGCTTGATGAGTAACAGCTTCTTTTTGTTCTTGATTTAAATCTCTTAAAATTTCGGCCTCGGTCATAATTTTTTTATTTTAACAAAAAAAACCTCTTTTGACAAAAGGCATTAACTAAAAAATATCTAATTTTAAAATTAAATTTTATAATTCAAATAATACTTCGGCCTTTTTGGTGGTTTCCTCTACCACAGGCTCTAAAGTGATTTTTTTTATCTCAGCAATTTTCTGGGCAGTGAATTGAACTTGCCACGGCTCGCATCGCTGGCCACGATATGGTTCTGGCGCTAAGTAAGGAGCATCAGTTTCAATTAAAATTTTCTCTAAAGGTGTTTTTTCTACCACTTCTAATAAATAATCATCACAATTTTTAAAAGTGATAATGCCGGTAAAGCCAAGATAAAAACCTAAATTCAGAAATTTCTGAGCAATTAACCAGTGAGCAGAAAAACAATGAATGACGCCGGGAATTGTGAATTTATTATTATGAATAACAAATAACAAATCTTCATAGGCTCTAAAAGGATTATTCACCTCACCGCGACAATGTAGAATAGCCGGCAAATTAAATTCTTTAGCTAATTTTAAATGCTGAATAAAAATTTGTTCTTGTATTTTTTTTATTTCATCATTATTACTTTTATTTTCTAAATGGCGATAGAAGTCAAACCCTGTCTCGCCAACCGCCTTAATTATTCTACTGTTCGTGCGAATAAGAGAATGATATTTTTCGAAATCAAAAGTTTCGTCTTGAACATGAATTGGGTGAAGGCCTAAAGCAGCGTAACAACTTTTGAACTCTTTAGCCACCTCAATGGCTTTTAAACTTGTCTTGTAATTTGAGCCGATAACAATTAAAGACTTTATCCCATGACCAAAAGAGCGTGAAATTACTTCCCTATAATCATCTTTAAAGGCTTGAAAATTTAAATGACAATGAGTATCAATCATGTTTTAAGCAGATTTAAAATTTTTTCTTTAATTTCTTGTCGGTTATTTTTTGTTAAATAAAAAATTTTTGTATCTTCACGTCTTCTAATCTGATCAGTAAACTCATTTCTCGTTAAGGTAATAGTGCCAAGAATGAAATTTGTGCTTTCCAGGGCCTCTGAAACTGCTTTTCTAAATTTTTCAGAAAAAAGTTCCATTTTTCCAATTTCATCAATAACAATCAATTTTCTGTCTTTTATCCCTTCTTCAATAGATTTTACAGCAATTTCTTCTAAATTTTTTAGATTAACTTTATATTTCGAAACTTTAAAAGGACTCTGAAAATCTTGATGGGCTAAAATTCCTTTTTGACCATCTAAACTGAAAATTTCAAAACCAACTCTTTGACCATTTTTTCTTATCTCTGAAGTAAAAAAGCCACCAACCCTTCTTTCTAATTTTCTGATTACTTCTTTGATTAAAGTAGTTTTTCCGCAGCCTGGTAAACCAGTGACAAAAATATTTTTTATCTGATTTTTAATCTTGTAATCCCTTTTTCTAATGACAACTAAATCTTTCTTCTTTTTTAAGGCTAACCAACCAGCAGGAAAAAATCCTTTTGCCTCAACGGCTAAGATAGTATTTGCTTTTTTCAACTCGTTTTTTAAGACTTGAGAAAATCCATCAACGACTGCTTTCTGAAATCTATAAGGCATCCTCGCATCAAAAGGTAAAATTAAATAAGGATATTTTTTCTTTTTAAAATAAAAATAAGTAATTTTAGATTTTTTAACTTCTTCTTCTATTATTTTCTGCCAATTCATTTTCTTATTTCTTTAATAATTTCTACCCCAAAGCTCGTGCCAATAATATCAGCTCCGGCCTGTATTACTTTTTTCAAATCTTTTAAAGTTTGAATATAGCCTGATGCTTTGATTAGTAATCCTGGCGCTGATTTTTTCATAATTTTTAAATGCCGAATTTTTTCTTCTATCTCATGAGGGCCGAGAGGGTCTTTTTCAGTAGCAGTTTTAACACAGAAAGCGCCTGCCTTTTTAGCAATTTGACAGACAGTTTCAATTTCTTGATCAGTTAAATAACCTGAGCCGATGATTACTTTGGTAGGTAAAATCCGACAGATTTTTTTTAAATCATTAAAAATTTTCTTCCATCTTTCGTTTTTCACATCAACTAAAGAAACAACAACGTCTAATTCATCAGCGCCATCTTTTTTCGCTTTTTTGGCTATTGCCAATCTTAAAGAAGATGGACTATGACCAATTGGCGGATCAATTAGACAAATTGTTTTAATTTCGGTGCCGGCTAATTCTTTTTTCACTAATTTTACCCATTTTGGCCTAACACAGACGCCTCGAAAGTCATATTTTCTTGCTTCCTGACAGGTTTTTCTAATGTCTCTAGAAGAAGCTGTTTTTCTAATATTTGTTTGATCAATAATTTTATTGATTTTCATATTTTTTAATTAGCCTTCCTGCTATTTTTTGACTATTTTTTATAATTTCATTTTCTTTTTCGACCCTTCTCTCTCTCATTAATATTTTACCATGACAAATTAAATCAGAAACACAATCACTGCTGGCTGAATAAACTAAATTAGAGATGAGATGATGACGAGGAATAAGAGGGGCCTTTTCTAAATCAATCAAAACTAAATCAGCTAATTTTCCTTCTTTTATTTCTCCGGTTTCAATTTTTAAAGTTTTGGCTCCATTTTTGGTTGCCATGGCAAAAATTTCTTTGGCTTTAGTAATTGACGGATCCATTTCTTTAATTTTATGGAGAAGTGAAGCAATTTTCATTTCGAAAAACATATCTAGACTATTGTTAGAAGCTGGCCCATCTGTTCCAAGGGTAATGTTGATTTTCCTTCTCTTTAATTTTCGATAAGGCAAAATTCCAGAAGCTAATTTCATATTCGAAGTTGGACAATGGACGATTTTTACTCTTTTCTTTGCTAGAATCTCAACCTCTCGATCATCAAGCCAAAGGGTATGAACGGCAATCAAATTTTCATCTAACAAACCAATTTTATCTAAAAATTCAACCGGTCTCATCTTATATCTTCTTTGACATTCTTGAACCTCTTTTTCTGTCTCAGAAAGATGAAGGTGTAAAAGAAGATTATTTTGAGAAGCAAATTTCTTTGCCCAAATTAGATTTTCTTTAGAGACGGTATAAATGGCATGAGGGGCAATACTTAACTTAATCCGATCTGAAGATCGGTTTTTTAATTTTTCAAAAGTTTTTTCAACCCTTTTTTTTGCTTCCGGAATAAAATCAACTATTACCAAACCAATAACGGCTCTTAAACCCATTTCTTCAACTGCCTCAAAAGTAGCCTCTTCAAACCAATACATATCATTAAAACAAGTTGTTCCACCTTTAATCATCTCTAAACAAGCAAGTTTTGTCCCCCAGTAAATATCATCGTAACTCATTTTCTTTTCTATTGGCCAAATTTTTTTCTTTAACCAAGTTTCTAAAGGAAGATCGTCAGCGTAGCCCCTAAAAAGAGTCATGGCAGCGTGGGTGTGAGAGTTAATCAAGCCGGGCATAACTGCTTTTTTACCCCTCCCATCAATTTTTTCGTTCGCTTTCAAGTTTAAATTTTGACCAATTTTCCTAATTCTCCCTTCCTCGATATAAAGATCACATTTTCTTTCGTTTAAGATAACTTGTTTGATCAAGAGGCTCATTTTTGTTCTTTTAAAATTTCTTGAATAATTCTTTCAATTTTTTTTATCGTTTTCGATTGATTTTCTTTAATTTCTTTTTCTAAAAGAATTTTTTTGATAATACCATGAGCATAATTATCAACCGAACATAAAGAGGCGTATTCTAAATTCAACTCGTTGGCCAGAGTTGCTTCTTTAGCCATCGTCATTCCTACCACATCAGCAAAATTTCTAATTAAATTAATCTCAGCCTTAGTTTCTAAGCGCGGCCCCCTGCTATTGAAATAAATGCCTTGTCGGAAAAATTTTAATTTTAATTTTTTGAGAATTTTAATAAAAATTTCTCTTATCTCTTCAGAAAGAGTCGGGGTGATAAATTTTGGATTTCTTTCGAAAAAGGTTGGTGGATAAAAATCAATATAGTCTGAGGGAATTAAGAAATAGCCTGGTTTAATTTCTTTTTTTAATGAACCAACCGAATTAAAAGAAAAAATAAATTTTACGCCTAATTTTTTAAAAGCTAAAAGATTAGCCTGATGATTGATTTGGTGTGGTGGAATGTTTTCTCTTAAGCCGTGTCGAGGAATGAAAAAAAAGTTTTTTACTTGATAATAAAAAACTCTCCCAGGCGGTAGACAAATATTTTTTGGCTTTGCCTTTTTCAAAAATTCTATTTTTTTGAGATGCCAGGAAAAAATAATACCTTTATTTTTCATAAATTTTTTAACTTTCGGGGGGTAAATTTATTTTACCAAATTTTGAATTTCGTTCGATTTTTTGGTTATCATTTACAATTTTACTCTTCTAAATAAAAAAGAGAAGAAAAAAATATTTTTGCAGAAAGATAAATATTTAATTTTTAAAAATTATTTATTTTTTTCTAATTTTTCCCAATTCTATCTTTAAGATAGAAATTTTTCCTTCTCTCTTTATTTTCTTAATAATAATTTTTTTAAATCTATCAAAATCTTTTTTTCTATTCCCCGCTTTTTTACCTCTATTCTCTGACCGGTTTTTCGACTAATGACTAAGCGATAGGGCAAACCAATTAAATCTGCGTCTTGAAACTTAATACCAGCGGAAACGTCACGCTCGTCATACAAAACTTCGATTCCTTTTTTGATTAAACTTTCATAAACTTTTTCTGCCCAATCTTTCACTTTTTTTTCTTTTTGGTCTAAGACTAATAGATGATATTGAAAAGGGGCCACTGACTCTGGCCAAATAATACCTTTTTCATCATGATGGGCTTCAACGATGGTGGCCATTAATCGACCCAAGCCAATACCATAACAACCCATCTCAACTAATTTTTTTTGACCATCTTTGTCTAGATAATTAAGATTGAAAACCTGAGAATATTTAGTCCCTAATTTAAAGATATGACCAGCCTCAATACCTTTTTTAACCGATAACCATCCGCCACATTTTGGACATTTTTCTTGATTCCTAGCCATTTCTTCTTTACTTGACCAATGAGATTTGTCACAAATTAAAATTTTGTCTTCGCCCGAATCTGATAAAACTAAAAATTCATGCGATTGGCTACCGCCAATAGGACCAGTCGCCGCTTCTAAGGCAATGGCTGTTAAATCACATCGTTGATAAATTTTCAAATAGGCTTGGAGAACTTTTTGGTAATAATGATCCAGGTCATCGGCTGTGGCATGAAAACTGTATAAATCTTTCATGACAAATTCTCGTGTTCGTAATAAGCCGCCCGTTGAGCGCATTTCGTTTCTAAACTTAACCTGAATTTGATAAAGCGCCAAAGGCAAATCTTTATAAGATTGAATAAATTTTTTCGCCACTTCTGTCATCACTTCTTCATGAGTCGGCCCTAAAGCCAAATCTTTATGATGCCGATCTTTTAATTTAAAGAGGGGTGGATCCATTTTCTCCCAACGATCGCTTTTTTGCCAAATTTCTTTTGGTTGTAAAACTGGCAGATAAACCTCTTGACCGCCAATGGCGTTCATTTCTTGACGAATAATCTCTTCGATTTTTTGATGAACGCGCCAACCTAAAGGTAAAAAATTCCAAACACCCGAAGTTAATTGTTCAATAAAACAACCGCGAACTAAAAGCTGATGACTAACTGTCTCAGCTTCTTTTGGTATTTTTCTTAAAGTTTTAAGAAAATATTTTGACTGCCTCATATTATTTAAAAATTTTCTCGCCTAATCTCATTAAATCTTTATAGGTAACAAAAGCCATAAGAAGAAGTAAAAAAGTAAAACCAAGATTATGGATTATTGCTTCAACTTTGCGACTGACTGGTTTACCTCTTAATAATTCAATAAAAAGAAAAAGAAGACGCCCTCCGTCCAGAGCTGGAAAAGGAATTAATTGAAAAACAGCTACGGCAACAGATATCACGGCTAAAAATTGAAGAAGATAAACAAAACCAATTTGATAGACTTCGCCAATAAAAGTACCAATACCGACCACTCCCATAACTTCACCAATCATCTTTTGTCGGACAATCAATTCTCTCAACGTTAGATAGAGACCATAAATAATTCTGCCAACATAAATGGCTGTTGTCTTTATTGCTTGCCAAATAGCCAACGGTATTGGATAAGAAACGAAATTGACCTTCGCTAGAGTAATTCCAATCACCCCGCCCTTGAGATTTTGATTTTTTAATAATTCGGGCGGAAAAACTTCACTGGCTAATTGAGGAACAATTTTTACCTCTTTCTCTTTATTTCCTCTTTTAATTGTTAAAATAATTTCTTGATTCGTTTTAGCCCGAATATAGTTTTGAATCTCTTCTATTTGGTCAAAAGCCTTGCCATCAATTTTGAGGATAAAATCACCTAAAACCAAACCCGCTTTTTCGGCTGGCGAAGATTTTTGAAGGGCGATAATTTGAATGCCAACTTCTTTGACTCGGACATGTGTGCCAAGATCTTTTTGACTAGCAATCGATGGTAGGCCAAGATTAAAGCCAACTGAGAAAAGAAGAATAGCCAAAACGAGATTCATTATCACGCCACCGCTGATAGCAAAAAATCTCTGCCACCATGGTTTGGCAAAAAAACTATCCGGTTCATTGTCTGCTTCCCCTTCTTCGCCTTTTATTTTATTAAAACCACCAAAAGGAATCCAGTTAAAAGAATAAATCGTTGAAGCCAAATCTTCTGATGGTATTTTCTTGCCCCAAAAAATTTTCCAATGATTATTTTTTAATTTAACCAAACCGATGATTCGCGGCGGATAACCGAAGCCAAATTCTTCTACTTTTATTCGATTTAATTTAGAAAAAATAAAATGACCAAATTCGTGAAAAAAAACAATCAGACTTAAAGAAATAAGAACAACTGCGATTGTCAACATAAATAATTAATATCACTAGATATCAAAAAAGTCGTCAAAACCGAGAAGACTAATTGATACTTCTTGATATCTCTAGAAAAATTATATTGAAACTATCTCTTTTTCTTTTCTTTCAATTAAATTTTCAATTTCTTCATTAATTTTCTTTATTTTCTCATCTAATTCCTTAAAAAGTCGGTATTTTTCGTCCTCACCAATCTCTCTTTTTCTTTCTTTTTGAAAAATTTCTTCGCGAATTTTGTCTCTCACCCCCCTCACCGCAATCCGGGCTGACTCGGCTTTTTGATGAAGCAACCTCACTAGTTCTTTTCTTTTTTCTTCGTTAAGAGGAGGGACAGAAATCCGCAATAAATTATTTTCCACAATCGGCGTCAAACCCAATCCTGAATTTTGAAATGCTTTTTCAATGTTTTTCAAATTATTTTTATCCCAGGGTTCAATAAGAATTGTCCTGGCTTCTGGCACTGTAATACCAGCTAATTGTTTTAAGGGCATTTTTGTACCATAAGCTTCAACAATAAGATTTTCAACTAAAACCGAACTGGCTCGACTTGTCCTTAGGCTGGTAATCTCCCTTTTTAAAAATTCAATAATCTTTTCGAAATCTTTTTGATAAGAATCAATGAGAGTAGACATAGATTAGCTTAGTTATTTTTCTGCTGGTTTATAAGTAGCCAAATAGAGGATGTTAGGATTTTCTGGATTTAAAGACAAATAAAGGGGCAGTCTTTTTGTCGGTAAATTTTTGGTTATCCAGGTGCGACCGCCATTATTTGATTTATAAAAAGTATTTTCGGTCGCATAATAAATTTCATCCGGATTTTTGGGGTTAATGGCGAAAGAATAAATTTTCGCCTGACCGGGTTTAGTTAATAGCTGATAACCTTGCCAGTTTTTTCCTTCTTCATCGGAACGGAAAAAGCCAGCCTCAGTTAAAATAAACAAAGCATCTTTTTTTGTTTGATTAAAAAGTCCATATTTATAATTTTGACTGCCTGGAAAATTTTCTAACCCTTCGACTTTTTGCCAACTATTACCCCCATCGTCACTTCTAAAAAGTCCGTTCGTGAGAGTACCCAGGTAAATAATTCTCGGATCTTTGTTATTAAACAAAATTTGTTTAATACCATTTTTAAAATCATTGAGAAGTTTCCAGTTAACTCCACCATCTTCACTTTTTATCAATCGACCATCGGCTAAACCTACTAAAATTTTTTTGCTATTTTCTGAATCAATGGCTAAAGCATTAATTGTCACCCGAGGTACGTCAAGATAAATTTCCTTCCAACTACGACAGCAATCGGTTGTTTTAAAAATTCGATGACCTATAGCAGCATAAACAATATTTTTTGCTTTCGGATCAACGGCTAAAGCGTTAATCGTTACTTTTGGTAGTTTAGTAACCTCTTGCCAAGATTCGCCATTATCATAAGAAAAATAGAGGCCGGCATTTTCACCACCTAAATAGATGGTTTGACTATCTTGAGGATCAAAGACAAGAAGGGTGATGTTTAAATCATTTAACTGTTTAAGACCGCTTAAGGTTGGCATGGCGACTTTTTGTTGCCAAGTTTCGCCTTTATCCTTGGAAATCCAGAGACCGCCATCGCCTGGTGCAAGGCCCCCTTTCTGAACTCGTACACAACCTTGGCCACTTAAAAGAAGGAGGGAGAAAAGAATTATTACGAAAAGAAAATTTTTCTTCATAAGTTTATAGATTAATAACGAAATTATCTAAAGCTAATTTTAAGTTAATGTTTTGGTTGAGATAAAGAGCTAAATGATTCAATCTAATTTCTGTTTGGTAAATTTTTTCTAAAGAAAATTTTTCGATCAGTTTTTTAAGTTTATGTTGAAAAGATAAATTAACGAGTAGTTTCTGATTTTTTGTCTGAAGAATAATTAAATCACGAATTAGGATTTGCCAATTGACAATCATTTCTTGAATTTTCTCCCGCTTGATTACTTTTTCAACAATTTTCAACCTCTTGTCTAAAGAATCTGCTTCTAAAATTTCAATAAAAATTTTTTGATCAGCTAAATAATTATTAAGAAATTTCTTATCTTCAGCGAATTTAATGGCTCGGCCAGGCCAACCAAAAGAAAGAGCCGATATTTCTCTGGCTTTTTCCTCTTCTAATTGATAACGAGTCAGCAGAAATTGGGCAATTTCTTCTTTCTTCACTAAAGAAAATTTAATCAGCTGACAACGAGAAACTATTGTTTTCGGAATATTTTTTAAAGAATTAGCTAAAAGAATAATCAAACTTTTCGCCGGCGGTTCTTCAAGGATTTTTAAAAACGAATTAGCCGCATCTAAAGTCATTTCTTCCGCTTTCACTATTATAACAATTTTGTAAGAATCTGTAAAGCCGGTCCAGGCGAGTCTTTCTTTGATGTTTCTTATTTGATCGATGCTGATATTTTTTCTTCCTTCTTCTTTTCTAAGCCAAATGACATCAGGGTGAATGTTTTTTAAAAAATTTTGACAAGATTGACATTTTAAGCACGGTTTTTCTAGACCAGAGCAGATTAAAGAGAGAGTAAAAAATTTAGCCATTGTCTTTTTGCCTAAACCGGCCGGTCCATAAAATAAATAAGCATGAAAAATTTTTTGATTCTCAATACTCTTTTGTAAAAAATTAACAATATTTTGATGACCAACAATTGGCCAATTAAATCTCATAAAATTATTTTATCATAAAGATCAAAATGTTTTGTTTATTTTTCAAAAAATTTTATTTTCTTATAGACTTTCCAAAATCTTTATGGTTTCCTGGGCACATTTTTGCCAAGAGAAATTTTTCACTCGTTCAAAGCCCTTTTGAATGATTTGGTTTTTTAAATCTTGATTTTCTAAAACTTCTTTTATATTCTGCGCCAAACCTTCAACATTGCCAACTTGAAAGAATAAAATACTCTGATCACCAACCTCTTTTAATGGCTCGATATCAGAAGCAATGACTGGACAACCACAAGCCATTGCTTCTAAAATTGGCAAGCCAAAACCTTCATACAAGGAAGGGAAGACAAAAATTTCAGCGCCATTATAGAAACAAGCCCTCTCCTCTTCTCCTTTTAAATAACCTATTTGATGAATTTTGAATTTTGAATTTTGAATTTTGAATTTTAATTCTTGATAGCCAAAACCTGGCATTCCGATTAAAACTAAATTTAAATTTGAAAAGCGATGATTACCAACTAAAAATTGCAATGCTTCGAAAAGAGTTTTTAAACCCTTTTTTATTTCCAGACGACCAACAAATAAAAGATAGGGTTTTTTTATTTTATATTTCTCTAAGACCTTCTCAATTTTTTCCTGTCTTTCAATTGGTCTAAAAATTTTATCATTATAACCAAGATGGACAACTTCTATTTTTTTTGGATCGGCTCGATATAGATTAATTAATTCTTTCTTCGTAAAATGACTCGGTACTATAATTTTTGTCGCTCGGTTGACGGCGAAACGGTAATTTTTTCTTAAATAATATCGATAAAAAAAAGAGTAAGCCTGAGGATACCTTTCGTAACCAAGGTCATGAACAGTAATAACAGTTTTTTTTGGGAAAAAAATCGGCAGAGTGTGGCTGGGCACAAATAAAAGATCCGGTTGATTTTTAAACATCTCCCAGGAAAGACGAATTTTGGTCCAAAGATATTTGATTGGCCAGCGAAGAACTTTTTCCTGCCCATGATCTGGTAGCCGTGCTCATTTCCCTTGCAGTGGTTTATCTGTATATAAAAAAAAACTGGTTTTTGTCGCCGCTTGTTATTTTTTTTAACTCTTCAATCAGATAATAGGCATACCATTCGACGCCCGTTTTAATCTCACGATTAGCTCGCGAAGCATCAATACCAATGAGCATAATTTTTATTTTTGGTTTTTAATTTCAAAATTAGTCCCTCAACAATGACAAACCCATCACTGAAACTATTTTAGAGCCATAATACTTCTTTTGTAACTCTCTAGGTTGTCTAAAGCAATACCTGTTCCTTTGGCTACGCAAAGTTGTGGTTCGTCGGTCACATAAGCTGGCACCCCCGTCGCCTCGGTTAGAAGTTTATCAATCTTTCTCAATAAGGCTGAACCACCAGATAAAACCATTCCTTTATCCATAACATCAGCTGCCAATTCTGGTGGCGTCATGGCTAAAACTGATTTAACAGCATTAACAATTGCTTCAAGTTCATCTTGAATCGCTTCAGTAATATCGTCGGAGGTGATGGTTAAATTTCTTGGTAAACCCGTAATCATATCTCGTCCACGGATTTGGGTAACCAACTTTTTTTCCAGCGGTGTGGCAGCCCCTATCTTAATTTTTACCTCTTCGGCTGTTCTCTCACCGATGGCTAAATTATATTTCTTTCGAATATATTCCATAATCGCCGCATCGAATTTATTGCCAGCAACCTTGACACAAGCATTGGCAACAATCCCACCTAAGGAAATCACCGCCACTTCAGTTGTGCCGCCACCAATGTCAATAATCATATGGCCAGAGGCCGAACCAATAGGAATGTTAGCGCCAATAGCTGCGGCGATAGGTTCTTTTATAATAAAAGCTGCCCTCGCCCCAGCCGCTAAAGTGGCATCAATAACCGCTCTCCTTTCTGTTGAAGTAATACCCGCCGGCACCGCCACCATAACCTCTGGTTTAAAAAGACGAAAGGTGCCCAGTGCTTTATCAATAAAATATCTTAACATCGCTTCAGTAATTTTATAATCAGCAATCACCCCATCTTTCATTGGTTTTAAAGCAACAATCGTGTCGGGTGTCCGACCAACCATTTCTTTGGCATCATCGCCGACAGCCAAGACTCTTTTATCAATAGTGGAAATTGCCACCACTGATGGCTCGTTAATGACAATACCCCGGCCAGGCAAATAAACTAAAACTGTGGCTGTACCTAAATCAATGCCAATTTTTTTGGTAAAGAAGGGCATAACTGCTTTATTTAATAGTATAATTTTAATTTAAACTTGTCAATCTTTGCTAAAACTATTTATTAAAAAGCAAAATTTTCATAAAAAATTAATTCTTTTTGAATTTTGCTTTTTCGTTTTTAGTTTTGCCTTTTGAATTTTGAATTATGTTTTGATATATCTTCTCACCGCCAAAGAACTACTAATAACTGACAGACAAAGAGCGAAAATTAAAACGCCAAAAAAAGAATAAATAATTTCTTTTTGATAAATTAAAAATAAATTTTTATCAATCTCTAAAAATTTGCTGAGCGATGGTGAACTAAATTTAAAAATAAAAAGAAATAAAATTAAATTCATTAGCCAAGCACCAAGAGCATAAAAAATACTTTCGATAATAAAGGGCGTACGGGCAAAACCACTCGTTGCCCCAACTAACCGCATAATTTTAATCTCTTCTTCTCGGCTATAAATCGTTAGACGAATACTATTAAAGATAGCAATGACGGCGATAAAGGTAAAAATTGCCACAATCACCAGGCCAGTTAAAGCAATTTTTTGAGAAATGTTTTTCACGATAGCAATAATTTTTTGTGGTTGACGAAAATCTTTTTCCTGAATAAGTGAGTCAAATCGTGGATTGTTTACCGCCTCTAAAATTGCCGGGTAATCCTCAATTGTTTTTGCCCTGACGACCAAAATTCCACCTAAAGGATTTTCTTGAAGAATCTCTAAAGACTTAATAATCAATTCATCTTTTTTATGCTCCTCTTTGAATTTCTCTAAAGCTTCATCTGGCGAAATATAAATAACCTCTTTGGTCTGAGGTAAATTGGCTAAACTGGTTTTGAAATTTGCCAACTCCGATTCGTTTATTTTTGGTTTAAGATAAACATTAATATCAATTCTCTCCTGAAAATTCTTGATAACCGTCTCCAAAACTAATCTCAAGTTAAGAAAAAGGGTTAAAGAAAAGAGATTAAGACCGATAATAATCATCGTCACAAAAGAAAGCCAAAATTGGCGAAAAAAACTTTGCCAAGCCCAGCGTATCGAGCGAAAAAGAGTTGTCATATTTGAAAAATTAAAAATTTGAATTTTGAATTTTTAAAGTATATATCTTCCTCTCGGTTGATCTGAAATAATTTGTCCCTGTTCTAAAATAACAACCCGCGTTTTTAAATAATTAACAATTTCTCGATTATGAGTAACTAAAATAATCGTCGTCCCCATTTCATTAATTTTTTTAAAAAGATCAATAATTTCACGGGTATTAATTAAATCAACATTACCGGTTGGCTCATCAGCGGCTAAAATTTTTGGCCGATGAACAATCGCCCGAGCAATAGCCACCCTTTGTTGCTCACCAACCGAAAGCTGTTCCGGAAAGCGTTCGGCCTTTTTTTCCAAACCAACAATTTTTAAAACCTGAGGAACGATTTCCTTAATAAATTTTCCCGGCGCGCCAATGACTTCCAAAGCAAAAGCGACATTTTCATAAACATTTTTATGGGTTAATAATTTAAAATCTTGAAAAACAACACCAATCTGTCTTCTTAAAACTGGCACTTCGTCGGGTTTAATTTTTGAAATATCCCAATCACCAATAATAATTTTCCCGCTCGTTGGTTTTTCTTCAGCGATTAATAACTTAATCAAAGTTGTTTTCCCTGCCCCTGATTGACCAACAACCGAAACAAATTCTTTTGGCTCAATGTATAAATTCAAGTCCCGCAAAGCATAAGTTGAGGGTGGATAAACTTTACTGACATTAACTAATTTAATCATATTTGATGGTTTTCAAAAGCCAGCGGTCGGATTCGAACCGACGACCTTGGCTTTACGAAAGCCCTGCTCTACCAACTGAGCTACACTGGCATAAAAATTGCGAGAGTCTTCTTTTTAAACTCATTATAACAAAAGAAAAAAAGAAGACAAGCAAAACAAGTCTTTTTTAACTGGAATAGGAAAAGATGAAGGGCGGTTGAAAAAAAAGAAAGAGGCGTCGCGGGTAATGGGGGGGATGTTGGAAGGGAAAGATGAAAAGTGGTGAACCCGCGACGCCTTTTATTCCTGCCCTAAGCCCCACCTCTTAGGGCAGGATAATAATTTTAATTTTTTTTGAAATTTTTTGGTCTTGGTCGCAGTCGAGGTCGAGAAAATAAATACCGGAAGAAATTCTAAATTCTGAATTTTGAATTTTTAATGAATACGAGCCGACATCGCAATAATCGTCAACCAGCGTTCCAACCAATCTGCCAGTTGCATTGTAAAGCTTGATTGAGACTTTACCAGCAACCGGCATCGTATAACTAATCGTGGCGGATTTGCTAAACGGATTAGGCTTGACACTGAATCTAAATGGCGAGTTGGAGACTATTTCGCTTTTGCACGCTATGACATTCCGGGTCATATTTGATATTGG
>JAOACJ010000009.1 GCA_026417895.1 Patescibacteria group bacterium
CATCCCACTGGCAACTATGATAACCATAGCAATAATTATTTTCCCAATAACAACCGTTATTCTGGCAATTGCTTTGGTTATTAAACTGCCCGCAAAAATTTACACAATCTGTCTGATTAGTAAATTGCCGGCAAAGCGGAATATTTGGCCACTGATCCAAATTTATATTCTCCCTCAACCTCTCCAGCACATCTTCCGCGCATAGGGTGGCTAAAGCACTGGCTTTTTGTTTTTCCAGAGCATCCAAAGACAACTGACCACCGCCAATGCCTAAAAGCCCGCTGGAAATAGCCACCGCCAAACCAACAGCGGTAAAAACCAAAATAGTTATTAAAGCAATATAACCTTTCATAGAATTTTTAATTTTTAATTTTTAATTTTTTAAACCTAAAAATTTAATTAGTTGTCTCTGATTTTAAAATTTCAATGGCTTTTTCCAGTTGTAAATCCTTTCCTTCTTCATAATCTTTATCTGTCATTTCGACAACTATATCTGGTTCTATCCCCTTACCTTCTATTTCTCTCTTTTTTGGCGTTAACCAATGAGCAGTGGTTAATTTAACAATTGAACCATCTTTTAATTCAGTCAATTCTTGGACGCTACCTTTGCCAAATGTTTTCTCGCCTAAAATTTTCGCTTTTTGATAATCCTGCAGGGCGCCGGCTAAAATTTCCGAACCAGAGGCTGAGCCTTTATTGACCAAGACAACTGTTGCTAAATGAGAGAGTTTTTCCTTTTGGGTTGAGCGGTGTTCTCTTTCTTCACCGGATCTAAATTTTTCAAAAACAACAATCTCTTGACCAAGCCAGGCACCAGCAATTTCTGTTGCCGCATAAAGATAACCGCCTGGATTATTTCTTAAATCAAGAATCAGTTTTTCGGGCGCCTTGGCTAAAATTCTTCTAATTGCCTGATCAAATTCATTAATAGTCCTATCATTGAAATAAGAAATTTTAAGATAAGCAATTTTGTCATCTTTCATTTCCCAACGAACGGTTTGAATTTTAATAATGTCTCTGACAAGGGTAAATTCTTTTGCTTTATCCCATTCTTGACGCCAAATCAGAAGACGGACCTCGGTGCCTCTTTTGCCCCGAATTTTACTTACTGCTTCATCAACACTCATCCCCAAAGTATCTTCATCGTTAATGGCATAAATTTCATCGCCGGCTTTTAAACCAGCCCTAGCCGCAGGAGTGTCTTCTAATGGGGCAATAATAACAATTCTTCCTTTTCGTTGGCCTATTTCGGCGCCAATACCTTCAAAGGTGCCACTTAATTCTGTTTTAAATTTTTGCGCCATTTCCGGCTCTAAAAAAACAGAATAAGGGTCTTTGAGGCCAGAGACAAAACCACGCAGCGCCCCATAAAAAAGATTTTTTTCTGAAATTGGCTGGTTGACGTATTTATTTTTAATGATTTCTAAAACATCTAAAAAAAGATTATAATCTATCTGCTCCTCTTTTGTTTTAATCTTGGCGATAAAATTAGTGAAAGAAGTTTCTCTCTCTTCTCTGGGCGAAAGGAAAAACTGACCTAATAATAAGCCAGCCAGAAAAGCAATGATGAGAAAAACAATAAATTTTTGTTTTATCTTTTTTTCTTTATTTTCTTCCATAGTTTTATTCTTCAATTCGTTTAATTTTTGCTCCTAGTTTTATCAATTTCTCATCTATTCTCTCATAGCCACGATCTATTTGATAGATATTGTCAATTTCCGTTGTCCCCTGAGCAATTAAAGCTGCGATTAAAAGAGCCATCCCCGCTCGTAAATCAGGGCTGATTAATTTCCGGCCATAGAGTTTAGTTGGACCAGTGACAACCACTCGGTGAGGATCAGCCATAACAATCTGCGCCCCCATTTGACTTAAGAGGTCGGTAAAAAGCAATCGTCGGTCATAAATTGTCTCATGAATCAAACTTAAGCCTTCAGCCTGAGTCATTAAGACGGTGTAGGCTGATTGAAGGTCGGTAGGAAAGCCAGGATATTCGTGGGTCGTCATATCTTGAGCAATTAATTTTCTGCTTGGTGAAATTTTAATAGTATTTTTACTAAGTTGATAATTAACGCCGATTCGATCAAATAACGACCAAAGAGATTCAAGGTGTTCAGGACAACAATTTTTGATTAAAATCTCACCTTGATTAGAGGCGGCAGCTAAAATTGCCATTGTTCCTGCTTCAATTCGATCGGGAATAATTTTGCATTCCCCACCCTTTAGTTCTTTAACTCCTTTGATTTTAATAGTTGGGGTACCCGCTCCCTCAATTTTCGCTCCGGCTCTTTTTAGATATTCAGACAAAGCCACAATTTCTGGTTCCATGGCACAATTTTTTAAGATGGTCGTGCCTTCGGCTAAGCAAGCGGTCATCATTAAACTTTCTGTGCCGGTTACGGTAATTTTAGGAAAGAAAATTTTTGTTCCTTTTAATTTTTTTGCTTTTAGGCTATAATATTTTTCAGAAATTTTAACTTCTGCGCCCATCTTTTTAAAACCTTCTAAAAACATATCGATTGGCCGACTGGCAGCGCCAATGACACAGCCACCAGGATGAGGAAAGCGAACCTTACCATAGGAAGCCAAGAGTGGACCAACAAACATAATCGAGGCACGGAATTTACTTACTAAATCAACCGGTAAATTCGTTGATGTTAGCCTCTTAAAACTAATTTCAAAAACTCCCCTTTTGAGTCTTTTTACTTCGCCACCAAGGGCTATTAACAATTCTTCAGCTCTCCGACAGTCTTCTATTTCTGGCACGTTGATCAGGCGGATTTTTCCTCGAGTAATTAAAGCAAGGGGGAAGATTTTTAAAGCAGCGTTTTTTGCTCCAGAAACAGCAATTTCCCCTTCTAAAGGTCTATTGCCTTCAATAATAAACTTAGCCATAGGAAAATATTATATCATTTAATAAAATGAAAACAAGAACGAGTAAAGTTTTGTTTTTAATCTTTTTCTTAATCTTTATTATTTTAACCCCGCTTGTTCTTCTTTATTCTCAGGGTTATCGTCTTGATTGGGCAAAGAGAAAATTAGTCAAAACTGGTAACCTCTATCTTATTTCTCGGCCGGCTGGCGCCGCTGTCTTTTTAGATAAAAAACCATATCAAATAAGTTTTAGAGAAAGATTATTGTTTTATAAGAATTTATTAGGCCTGACAAAGCTACGCAGTCTAACACCAACACTTATTAACTATCTCTATCCAAAAGAGTATCTCGTGACTTTAAAAAAGGATGGCTACTCTCCTTGGCAAAAAAAAATAAAAATTGTTTCAGAAAAGACAGTAATTTTTAGAGAGATTTTACTTTTCCGAAACCAACCAGAAATTTACCTGGTCAAAAAATTATCATTGGCAAACTTTAAATTTTCTCCTAATCTAAGAAAAATTGCGACTCTTGATAGTTCAAAAAAAGAAATGTTAATTTTTGATTTAGAAACGGCTCAAGAAAAAAAATTTAAATTAAAAGGAATGGTAAAAGATTTTTTTTGGTTGCCTGGTGAGGAAAAAATGATGGTTTGGCTTGAAAATTCAAACTATCCTTTATTTTTAAATTTATTAGATGGTTCTTTGATTAACTTAAGAGATTTTTTAGAACAAAAGATAGTGATTCAAGATATTAAATTTTCTTCCGAAAGAACAATATCTTTTCATGATCAGTCATCTATTTATCAATTTGATTTAGCTAACAAAAGTTTAGATTTACTTTATCGTTTAGAAGAAAAAAATACTTCTCTGGTTGATTTCATTCTGGTGAATAATCTTTTATTTTATCTTAAAAAAAAGAGGAGTCATTTTTTTCTTGAAGGATTTGATTTAGAAACGAAAAGAACTTTTTATCATCTGGAAGTTCCGATTACTGAAAATTATAGATTGGTCAATGGGCAAAAATGGTTAAAAAATTTTGTTTTCCTTCAGGACAAAGAAAATCTTCTTGTTTTTGACTGGCGAGAAGAAAAGATTGAAAAATCGCTGATTTTAAAAATGAAAAGTAAAAACTTTGATTTAAAGGATAAAAAAATAGTCTCTCATGACGGTTACGAAATATCGTCTTTTGATTTTGAAACAAAAAAGAAGGAAACCATTGATCGAACCAGTGAAGAAATTTTAAAAGTTCTTTGGTTAAGTAGAGGAAATTATCTTTTTGTCTTGTTTCCAAAAAAAATAAAAATCATTGAGGTTGATTCAGGAGAGCCAAAGAATTATATTGAATATAATTTTGAAAAAGTCGTTGATCTAAAGCCGACAAAAAATTATAATTTCATTTATTTTATCGGCCAAATCAAGGAAGAAGAAGGTATTTTCAAAATTAAAATTCAATAATTTTACCTTCTTTTTTGGCCACCAAAATTGTCGCCCTAAATAGAGAGTCAAAGGTGCCAGCGTCAGTCCAAAAACCTTTCAAAATTTCATGGGTTAATGTTCCTTGCCGAAGATAAAAATTATTGACATCAGTAATTTCTAACTCGCCTCGTTCTGATGGTTTTAAGGTCTTAATTATCCTAAAAACTTGTTGATCATACATATAAAGACCAGTCACTGCATAATTTGATTTCGGTTTTTTTGGTTTTTCTTCGATACTAATGACTTTATTACCTTTTATTTCTGCTACCCCGAAGCGTTCCGGATCGGGTACTTTTTTTAAAAAAATTTTTGCTCCACCAACTTTTCTGCCTTGAATTTTAAACTCCTGTTTCTGATATTTTTTAACAAAACTTGAAATATCGTCTTCAATAATGTTGTCGCCTAAAATAACGACAATTTTTTGATTGTCAGCAAAATCTTCAGCCAAACTCAAAGCGGCAGCAATACCACCCGAGCCTTCTTGATAAGCAAAATGGATTTCTTTTAAACCAAATTCTTTGCCGTTTTTTAAAAGTTTTAAAAAATCACCTGGCGATTCGCCGCCAGTAACAATCATAATTTCCGTAATACCAGCCTTAACTAAAGTCTCCAATGGATAATAAATCATTGGTTTTTTATAAACCGGCAAAAGATGTTTGTTAGTAACCCGGGTTAAAGGCGCTAATCGCGTACCTAACCCGCCAGCAAGAATAACTCCTTTCATATTTTCCTAAAGTCTTATTTGAAATTTATTACCGAGATTAACAATTTTTTAGATAATCCCTAAGTGCTAATTTCCAATTTCTTAATCTTTTAAACTTTGTATTAAGCAGTATACTATATCTGGGTCTTTTGGCAAGAGTTTTATATTCTAAAGTCTGACAAGGTAAAATTTTTATTTTAAGTTTTTTTATTTTAATAATTTCTTTAGCCAATTTATACCAAGTAGTGATTCCTTCATTAGTTAAATGGTAAATACCGGCTGGTCTTTGGCTCGACAATAATTCCTTAGTTGCTTGGGCCAAATCAAAAGTATAGGTTGGCTTACCAAACTGATCATTGATGACCTTCAATTCTTTTTTTTCTTTAGCCAATTTTAAAATAGTCTGAACAAAATTTTTGTGTTTTTTTGGCTCAACATACGATCCAAAAAGCCAGAAAGTTCTGAGAAGATAAAATTTAAAGTTTGGATTTTGAAATTTGAGATTTAAAATTGCTTGCTCGCCGAATAATTTTGACAGACCGTATTTATTCACTGGATTCTTTGGTCTATCATTTTCTCGATATCCTTTTTTCTTTTTCCCATCAAAAACATAATCCGTTGAATAATGAATAAAAAGGGCACCAATCTCGGCACAAATTTTAGCTAAAGACTTCACTGCCGTGGCATTAATTTTTTTTGCTTTGACAAACTCTTTTTCTGCTTTTTCCACATTAGTATAAGCAGTTGCGTTAATAACAATTTTTGGTTTCAATCTCTTAATTTTTTTCTCAACTTCTTTTTGATCGGTAATATCTAAATTTTTGCGATGCCAACAAATTGGCTTGTCTTTTTTAAAAACAAAAGAAAGGTCAGAGCCTAACATACCTTTGGCGCCAAGAATTAAAATTTTATTCTTATCTTTCCACATTTTTTTAAATTAATCATCTCAAATTCTTAAAAATCTGAGCAAGATGTTCGGCGACCAGGCTTTTGTTTTATTTCACCTTAGACAGCTTGGTAAATCCTTGGGTTGAATAATTTTATCAGAAAATGACCTCTTTGACAAAAATAAAAACTACCCAAATATGGGGAGTTTTATCAATTTATTTAAATTTAAATCATTTTATTTTCTCTTTTATTTTCATTAAAGAAATGATGGCGCTTCTTTCTTGTTCGTCAAGTTTTCGAGTAATATATTTAATTGTTTCGACAATTGAGGGTAGATAAACATATTCTAAAGCATTAACCCGGCGACGAGTTTTTTCAATTTCTAAAGAAAGTAAATGAGCCGAATTTTCCAATTCGGCTAATTTTAAAATATCATTTAGTAATGCAGAAAAAATTTTCAAAAAATTATCAAGTTCAATACTAGAAAAAACTAAAGAATAACAAAAACAATCGCCTTCCTCTTGAAACTGAAAATCAGGAATGGTCACATTCATAATATTTTTAGTCGTTAAGGTTAATTTTATTTTCTTTGATGAAGTAGCAAATGCCTCTTCTAAAACCTCCGGCCTTGTTTCAACGGAAGCAAAAACAAAACTTTTTAAAGCGAGCTGAATTTCTTTTTCTATTTTTTCTGTTAACAACCGCGTCTCTTTAATGATTTTTAAAAATTCTCTCATCAGAGAGTCTCTTTTTTCTTTTAAAAGTTTATAACCATAAGAAGCGAGCTCTTTTCTTTTTTTGAGCCTTAGAAGCTCCATGCGGGTTGGGTTGATGGTGAGTCTCATAATTTAGATTAAGCAATAAATTTCAATGTATATCACGAAATATATTTCTATAAGTTTCAGAAACTAATAAAAATTCATAGAAACTTCTAGATACTCATTGAATTAGCTGATGCGAGATAAATATTTATTGATATAAACATCTTTGATTCTTTTCAATTCCTGTCTCGGTAAGATGGCTAAAAGTTGCCAAGCCAAATCTAATGTCTCAAAAATCGTTCGATCTTCGTATAAACCTTGCCTGATAAACCGATTTTCAAATTCTTGAGCAAATTTTAAGTATTTTTGGTCTAATTCTGTCAAAGCTGCTTCACCTAAAATAGTTGCCAATTCTCTGGCTTGTTTTCCCTGGGCATAGGCAGAAAAAAGTTGATTAGAAATGCCTGGATGATCTTCTCTTGTTTTTCCTTCACCAATACCCTTGTCTTTCAATCTTGAAAGTGAGGGTAAAACATCAACTGGTGGATAAATACCCTTCCGATGAAGTTCGCGAGAAAGAATAATCTGACCTTCGGTAATATAACCAGTTAAGTCAGGAATAGGATGGGTCTTATCATCTTCTGGCATTGAGAGAATGGGAATCTGGGTGATAGAGCCCTTTTTATTTTTTAAACGACCAGCTCTTTCGTAAAGAGTAGCTAAATCCGAATACATATAACCGGGGTAACCGCGTCTGGCTGGGACCTCTTTTCTGGCGGCAGAGATTTCTCGCAATGCTTCACAATAGTGAGTCATATCAATCAAAATAACCAAAACATGCATCTCCTTTTCAAAAGCAAAATATTCAGCCGTGGTTAAAGCAATTCTCGGCAAAGTAATTCTTTCAATAACTGGGTCATCAGCCAAGTTGACAAATAAAACAGCCCTTTCTATCGCCCCGGTTTCTTTGAAATCTTTAATAAAATATTCAGCCTCTTCAAAAGTAATACCCATAGCACCAAAAACAACAGCAAATTTCTCTCCGCCTTTAATCAGTTTAGCTTGACGAGCAATTTGTGCTGCAATTTCTAGGTGAGGTAAACCAGCTCCAGAAAAAATCGGCAATTTTTGACCACGAACCAAAGGATTCATAGCATCAATTGAAGAAATACCGGTTTGAATGAATTCATTAGGATAATCTCTTGCCTCAGGATTAATCGGTGCACCATTAATGTCTAACCTCGCTTCAGGAATAATTTTTGGACCACCGTCAATTGGTAAACCGGAACCAGAAAAAATTCGACCCAACATTTCTTCCGCCACATCAATTTCCATGGTTTTACCTAAAAATTTTGCTTTTGAGCCTTCGAGAGAAATACCTCTTGTTTCTTCAAACATCTGAATAATGGCTTTGTCTTCATCAACTTCCAAAACGCGACCGCGTCGAATTTCGCCGTTAGGCAATTCAACCTCAACCAGCTCCTGATAAGTAACTCTTTCTACTCCTTGGACAATTAAAAGTGGTCCGGCAATTTCTTTGATTGTTTTGTATGACCTAAGCATAGAGATAATTTAAATTTAAGAATGGGTATAGATAAATATTTGCTCAAATTTTCTTGCCTCAGTCTTCTTAATTATAAATTTTCTATTTCATCAATTAAATCTTCGATTTTCTCAAGTTCTTTTTCTGAGATAAATTTTATTTTCGCTATTTTCTCGCGCAGAGGAGAAGAAGAAATTTCTAAAAATGGCTTTCCTTCAATTAATCTTTTATTGGCTACTTCATGAAAGGTAATAATTGTTTTCAGCATCAGATACTGTTTCTTTAAAGAAGTATAAGTATCAATCTCGTCAAAAGCATTTTGTTGAAGAAAATCCTCGCGAATTGATTTAGCGGTTAAAAGTGTTAACTGGTCTTTTTCAGATAATGATTCAACACCAACCAATCTAACAATTTCTTGAAGCTTCGCTTCTTCTTGTAAAATATCCATCGCCTTTGTCCTTAAAAGAGGAAAATCAGAAGCAATTTCTTTTTTCAAAAAATCATCAAGATCTTGGGTATAGAGAGAGTAGCTGGTTAACCAATTAAGAGCTGGAAAATGTCTTTGACTAGCTAAATTATCATCAAGGGCCCAGAAAACTTTGGTGACGCGCAAGGTATTCTGGGTGACTGGTTCAGAAAAATCCCCACCAGGTGGCGAAACGGCGCCAATGATGGCTAAGGAACCAATTCTTTCTTCCTTGCCTAAACAGATAACTTCACCGGCCCTTTCATAAAAACCAGCTGTTCTGGAACCTAAATAAGCGGGATAGCCTTCTTCACCCGGCATTTCTTCTAAACGACCAGAAACTTCTCTTAAGGCCTCAGCCCAACGAGAAGTTGAATCAGCCATTAAAGCCACTTTATAACCCATATCGCGAAAATATTCAGCGATGGTAATACCGGTATAAATTGAAGCTTCGCGAGCTGCCACTGGCATATTTGAAGTATTGGCAATTAAAACGGTTCTTTTCATTAAAGGCTCACCCGATCTTGGATCAAGAAGATGAGGAAATTCTAACAAGACATCAGCCATTTCATTACCTCTTTCACCACAGCCAATAAAAATAATAATTTCGGCATCAGCCCATTTGGCTAATTGATGTTGAACAACGGTTTTACCGCTGCCAAATGGTCCAGGCACACAGGCCGTTCCCCCTTTCGCCACCGGGAAAAAAGTGTCAATCACTCGCTGGCCGGTCACCAATGGCTCCTTTGGCATTATTCTTGCTTTAACTGGTCTAGCTTGACGAATTGGCCATTCTTGCTTCATTGTTATTTCTCTTATTCCTTTTTTTGTCTCAATTAAAGCAATAACCTCTTCGACGGTAAATTTTCCTTTTTTAATTTCTTTGATTTTTCCTTTAATGTTTGGTGGAACCATAATCCGATGTTCAACTAAACTTGTCTCCTGAACGCTACCTAAAATATCTCCGGCCTCAACCTCTTCTCCCTTTTTAACTTTTGGTTGAAAATCCCATTTTTTATTTCTCTCAAGAGCTGGTAATTCAATGCCTCGACTAATATAGTCACCAAATTCTTCTCGCATTAAATTTAACGGTCTTTGAATACCGTCATAGATTGAGCTAATTAAGCCAGGACCGAGTTCGACAGTTAAAGGCTTGCCCTCAAGATAAATTGGTTCACCTGGCCCTAAGCCAGCGGTTTCTTCGTAAACCTGAATTGCCGCTTCGTCACCTTCGATTTTAATAATTTCGCCAATTAATTTTTTCTCAGAAACTTTGGCTAAATCATACATTTTCACACCAGTCATCTTTTTACCAATGACTAATGGACCAGAAATTTTTTTGATAAAACCTTCTTGCATATTTTTATTATTTTATTTTTTATTTTGAAAAAGTATATCACTGCCAACGGCTTTTTCGACAATTTTCTTTAACTCTCTTAAACCATATCCGGTGCTACCTAAATGGGTTGGTAAAGAAACGACGGCCGGAATAGTTGATGTTTTTAAAGGCAACAGTTCTTCTTCCAATTTTTCTTCCCAATCCTCAGTGATAAAAACAATGGCAAAATTATCTTGACTAATTTTTTTGATTGCTTCTTTTCCTTCTTCCAAATTAGTAATGGGAAAAATTTCTAAATTAAAAGCTTTGAAACCAAAAATGACATCTTTATGACCAATAATACCAATTTTATATTCCATATTTCTATATTTATTTCTAATTAATATATTTCTACCCTTTCTTTTAATAAATCCGCTTCGACTTTATTTAATTTACCGCTCATAATTAATCTAACATTTTTGTTGGCATTCTTTTTAGCATAAAAATAGGCAACCACTACTTCTGGACCATAGGCAATGTATTTTGCTTTTCTTAAATATTCAATCTCTGCTTCAAAAAATCTTTTTTCTAATAACCAGGGTTTTTTTTCTCTTAAATATTCTAAAAAATACTTGGCTAAAGAAGGGGGGACAATTTTACTAAAATATTCAAGGGCAATTTCTAAATCTTGGTGATAAAAATTGATAAAGTCGTCAGTTTTAATTCGGCCGGAGCTAATTAAAGCTTCTTTTAAAAATTCAATCTCCTTTCCTAAATTTTTTAATCGTAAAAAAATTCTCAGATTTGTTAAATCAATTTTTAAATTAACAAAGTCAATTAAAAACTGATTTTTAAGTCTTTTGGCTATTTTTTTTAAAAGAGAAAAGTATTCTCGATCAAAGAAAAATTCTATTTGATAGGGTAATGGCTGTTGATGAAAGAATTGATTAGCTTGAGTAATAAAAGTTTGAATTTCTTCATCAATTTTTATTTTTTCTTCTTGAAGAATGATTTTTTTTAAAATTGTTGGTTCAAAAAAACCAAAAGGAAGAAGTAAGTAATCTAAATCTTTGTTAAATAATTTTTCTTTGAAAATCACTTTTAAATTATGGAAGTCGTATTCTAAAAGGAGAAATTTTATCAAGTCTTTGTCAGGAACAATTTGCCATAATAATTTTTTATTCTCCAGTAAATCATCTGAGATGACTTGTTCAAATTCTTCCGGCTTTTTTTCAAAAAGATGTTCGGCGTAGTCGGTGTCATAAAAAACCTTGAAGGCTGTTGCTAGATCTGGTGCCCCCAACATTCTTTCCAAATCTACTCGATCAAGTAATTTTGTTTCCAGGTATCTAATTTTACCGGTAGCAAAAGTATAATTTGAAATGTTCATATAGTTAATTGAGCAGACAATAAGTTTCTATTTATTTCTATTTATTTCTACAAATTACAGAAATTGATAGAAATATGCTTTGGTGAAATTTATAGAAATTTGTTGTAGTTATCCAAATAGAATTTTGCTGACTTCTATCTCTGTTTTTTCTCTAATAATTTTGATTAAATTTTCAAAACTATTATCAATCTCTAAGTTTTCAGAAGAGAAGATAAAGCCACCCTTTATCGCTAATGATTTTTTAGCAAGATGAAATTTCTTTTTACTTTCGGCAATAGCTTTTTCGGTAACCCTCTCTCTATTTTGAGCCGGTATAATCTCGCCTCTCTCTGGACATCTTTTCAGTAAATTCAAAATTAACTTCTGATAGTCAGAGTCGCTAAGATTTGATAATTCGTCTAAAACCTCTTGATAAATGTTATCTAAAATTTCTTGCTTCTTTTGTAAAAGTAAATTTTTTGTCTCTAAATTAAGACGGATTTGGGTCTGTTGAATTCTCTTTTGCACCTCGGCTTCCGTTTCGGCCAAAATTTCGCTCTTTCTTTTCTCAATCTCGGCCCGATATTTTTCTTCAAGTTTTCTAACCTCTTCTCTGTTCCTTTCTTCAATTTCTTTGATTTTTTCTTCTGTTTCTTTTTTAATTTTTTTTAAGATGTCATCTAAAGCCATAGGAAATTTATGGAAATCATCCAAATAATTCGAGTATATCCAAACGCTCCGAATAAAATTATTCGTCGCGTCGAAATAAATTTGTTAATCTCGGGATTATATTAACTCACTTTAATACCGTTAAGCAATAAAATTGTTACTAGTAAGCCTAAAACGGCATAAGTCTCAACCATAGCCGCCATAATGACTGGCTTACCTGATTCGCCGGGTTTTTTGGCAACGACATGGACGCCAGCGGCAGCAACCCTTCCCTGCATAATGGCAGAAATTAAACCAACCACTCCAACCGGCAAACAGGCAAAAAGAATCTGCCAACCAACCTCTAAAGAAATAGTTGGCATCTGTCCCCCTAAAAGTCCAACTTTTTGTAAAGACATAATGGCGCCCAAAAATCCGTAAATACCTTGAGTACCTGGCAAAGCCTGAAGTAAGAGAACCTTACCAAATTTTTCTGGGTCTTCTGAAACTAAACCAGCCGCTACTTCGCCAACAATTCTTACCCCTAAAGCTGATCCAATGCCAGCTAAAGCGGCGGCCAAAACTGCTCCTAAAATGGCTAAAGCTAATCCTAATTCCATAAGTGTTAAATTATTATTTATAATTGATTAATTGAACATATTTTCCTTCTTTTCTAAACGGCTTAAACCTGACACCACCTCCTTCCATAAATTTGGGGAAGAACTCAACAAATTGAAGACGAGCCGAATGAATAAAAGCACCCAAGGCATTTATCCCAATATTGAAAAGATGTCCGCCAATTAAGATAAAGATAGCCAAGATAAAACCAACAAAAGGAATCATTTGGCTGAAAATTTTGGCAATCAGATTGATGACCATACCAATAATACTAGTGGCTAATCCCAAAGCTAAAAGTCGAGAGTAAGAAAGTGTATCAGAAAGATAACCAATTAAGCCGTAAAGACTTAAAACGCCAGCCGGAATTTTTAAGAAAATATTTTTTTGTTTCCGACCTTGAGTCAGGACAACTAAAATAAGACCGATCAAAACTAAATATTTGGCTAAATTGTGAGAAATAGAAAGAAATTTACTTTGAGAACCGATAAAGATTAACAACGAACTAATCAAAAATATCCATGGGCCATTATCTAAAATGGCATTCAGGGTGTCTTTATTTTTTATTTTCCAATACAGATTAATTATTAAGCCAGCCAAAATTTGAAAGACACCTAAAACCAAAGAAATAATTAAAAGCTGTAAAGGATTCTTGATCGGATCAATGATTCTTATTTGAATCAAAAATTCTTTAACTGGTTTTAAAAATTCTGGCAAAGTTTCCAATTCCAAACCAAACCAACTACCCAAAATGGCACCAATAAAAATAGTCGTTAGTCCTAACCAAAGGAAAAGTCTAAAAAAATTTTTTGTTTTTTGGGGTAAATTTAAGAACTTAATTATAGTTATCGAGATGATGGTTAAAACTAAACCATAGCCAGCATCAGAAAGACAAAGGGCGAAAAAAAGAACAAAAAATGGTGTTAAAAATGGAGTTGGGTCCGGCTCATGATATTTTGGCACCCCATAGACATTGGTCACTGTTTCAAAGTCATTAACAAATTCCTTATTTTTTAGAAGAACTGGTACTTCTTCATCTGCCTTGACTGGCATTTCAATGATTTCAAACTCTGGCGTAATTCTTCTAAGCCCACTTTGAAGATCGGGCAATGAGTCCTTAACAACCCAAGCAAAAAGGAAGAGGGTAAAATTAGTTTTCTGGATTTTTTGTTTCACTTCTTCTTTTTCTTTTTGCCAAGAAAGCCAATCAAAGATAATTTTTAATTTTTCTTGTTGATTGGCTAAACGAGAAATTTTTCTTCTTACGATTTTCATTTTTGGCTCTAAAATTGCCAATTCATCTTCTAGGCGTTCAAAATATTGAGCTGGCGAAGATTTAAAAGGTGGTAATTCTATTTTTATAAATTGATTTTCTTCTAAAAATTTCAATAAGTCTTTCTCTGTGACTCGATCAAAAATAATCAAACAATAAACATCTTTTTCTAACTGATCAACTTTGATGACCTCAGTTAATTTAATTTCATTTTTTATTTTCTCTAAAAATTTTGGCCAATTGATCAAAGAAATTTTCCCAGTCAAAAAAGAAAAATTTTTAGTCTTTTTTATCTCCGCTAAATTTAAATCTAATTTTCGCCAAGGATAAACTTTTTCTTTTTCTTCTTGAATTTTTTTAATTTTAGAAGAAAGAGTGGTAAAATCCATTTCCAATTTTTCTGTCTCTTGAATAATCATTGCCCACGGTGTTTGAGAAACCGTTTTGTTTAATTCTTGTTTGGTCAGTTTAATTTTTGGTGATAAAAAGGTTGTAATTTTTTGCTTTAAACTGACCTTCTCTTTTTTTTGATAGGGTGCTAAAAAATCAATGGCAAATTTTACTCTAGCTAATTGATAGTTTAAATCAATCATCTCTTTTTCTTCTCTGTGGCCCTCGCCTAAATCAATGATCTCAACGGTGCCAAGTTCCTGTAAAAAACTCAAAATTTCTCGTCGAAATGATTTTGAAGCAACCAAACAAATTTTTTTTAATTGAGCGACCATAATCTTTTAAAAATTAAGTTTTTAGCTTTTTCTTTTTTTGCCATTTCTAATTTTTTAATTTCGTTTTTCTGTTTCTCTTTTTCTATTTTTTCTATTTCTTTAATTTTTTCTTCCGCTGTCTTTCTAATTTTTTCTATGGTCGGAGCCATTATTTCTGGTAAATTGGCTAAAATTTCAAGCTGTTTTTTTTCTTGAAAAATAATTCTCTCTTGCCCTTCTTTTTCCGCCTTTAAAATAGCTTCCTCTGCTTCTTCTTCTGCTCTTTTGATTTTTTGAATTATCTCTTCGCTCATAAGATTTGGATATTATAACAAAAAAAAGAAAAAAATAAAGAATAGGGTCGTGGATAAGTTTTTAATTTTTAAAATTATGGCTTAGGCGGTCTTCTTTTTCTGATAAAGATATTGATTACCGTCTACCCCATATTGATACTTATCGTCAACGATATCTTTTTGCTGCCAATTTTTCCGCCAATTTTCAACCTTAAATATTTTATAATGACCATCGGCTTGACTACAGATTACTCTTTTCAGGCCAGCATTGATAATCATTTTTTTACAAAGAAAACAAGGCAAAACATCCATTTTCTTGGCTGGCGATAAATATTCTCCATAAATAAACATCTCGCCATTTAAAAGAGAAACGCCAGTACGAGCGGCATTAATCAAACAATTCATTTCGGCATGAACACTGCGACAAATTTCGTAGCGATGACCATGAGGAATGCCAAGTTGATCACGCAAACAAAAACCGTGTTCAAAACAGTCCTTTGTCTTTCTTGGCGCGCCAACATAACCAGTGGCGACAATGGCATCATCTTTAACAATAATAGCTCCAATTTTTACTCGGAAACAGGTACTCCGCTGGGAAATCTCTCTGGCTATATGGAGATAATGATTTTCTTTACTTGGTCGATTGTTTTTTAATTTTATTTTTTTATTTTTTATCTTATCGCCCATATTGTCTTTGATAATATTTTAAAAATTCACCTGATTTTAATTTTCTCCACCACCACTGATTTTCTTTATACCAATTAATTGTTTCTTTAATTGCTTTCTCAAATTTATAAATTGGTCGCCAGCCAAGCTTTTTTATTTTTTGACAAGAAAGAGCATAGCGCCAATCGTGACCCGGTCGATCTTTAACATATTCAATCGATGTTTTGTCCTTTTTTAATTCTTTCAAAATAATCTTTGTCAATTCTAAATTTGTTAATTCATAACCAGAAGCGACATTATAAATTTCACCAATTTTCCCGCGGTGTAAAATTAAATCAATGGCTCGACAATTATCCAAAACGTAAAGCCAATCTCTTCTGTTTAGTCCTCGACCATATAAAGGAACCTTCTTTCCTTCCAATAAATTAGTAATAAACAGAGGAATAATTTTCTCTGGATATTGGTAAGGACCGTAATTGTTAGTCGACCGGCTAATCAAAACTGGTAGCTGATAAGTTTTAAAATAAGCCAACGTTAAAAGATCAGCGCTGGCTTTTGAAGCGGAATAAGGAGAAGAGGGGTTAAGAGGATCGTTTTCTTTAAAATAACCTCTTTTTCGACTGCCATAAACCTCATCGGTAGAAATCTGGATATACTTTTTGATTTTATATTTTTTGGCTGCTTCAAGGAGGGTGAAGGTACCAAAAATATCTGTCTTAATAAAAGAATCTGGTTCTAAAATTGAACGATCAACGTGCGATTCAGCGGCAAAATTTATAATCACCTCAACATTTTTGACTAATTTTTCCACCAATTTTTGGTCAGCAATATCACCCTTAAAAAAATGATGTCTTGGATTTTTTTTAAAATCGTGCAAATTGTCTAAATTCCCGCAATAGGTCAGTTTATCCAAATTAAAAATCTGATAGTTTTTATATTTCTTTAAAAGATAGCGGATAAAATTTGAACCAATAAAACCGGCCCCGCCGGTAATTAAAATTTTCATATCATTTCATTTTTCTTTAAAAATTTATTCGTCAAAAAAGAGTGATTATAATTTTGCCTTGACTAATCCATTTTAGATCTTCAGTCAAAGAATTTTAACCATCTTTTTGATCTCACCTTTTCTTTTAGTCTTTTTCTTTTTTTTAATTTGTCTTGCCAAAAAAGATGTCAAACTTCAGTGATAATGCCGCGGCTTGGCCAAAAACTCCTAATTTTTTCCATAATTTTGCTTGAAAAAATATTAGTTAAAGATGTTTATTCTTCTTGGTAATCTTCGTCATATTTTGAAATTAATGGCTGAAGAAGCATCCGATTGATTTTTACATCTTCAATCGTTCTTCTCAGTCCTTCTTCTAAAGAAACAACCGGATACCAATCAAGTTTTTCTTTGGCTAAAGTAATGTCCGGTAGACCTAAAGGAGTCATGAAAAGAAGGGGTGGCCTAAAAATAATTTCTGATTTAGAATGGGTCTCTTGAATAATTTTTTTAGCCAAATCAGCCATTTTATATTTTTCGGGATGACCAAGATTGAAAGGTCCTGATTCATCAGAAGCCATCATTTTAATTATTCCTTCAACGATATCAGAAATATAACAAAAAGAAGAGTCAAAGGATTCATCGCCATAAATAATTAATGGTTTGTCATTTAGGGCCTGTAAGACGAAGTCAGGAACCATATGGCCATCGAATAAAGGCATTCTTGGTCCATAGGTTCTAAAAATTCTTAAAATTTTTGTATCTAAATTATAGACTTGGCGATAGGTCATAACACAAGTTTCAGCCATTCTTTTGCCTTCGTCATAACAAGCTCGAGGGGAAAGAAAATTAACTTGACCAAAATCATCTTCTTTAAAATAAGGATTTTCTTTTCTTCTTGGTCCATAAACGACAGCTGATGAAGTAAATAAAAATTTAGCCTTATATCTTAAGGCTAATTCTAACATATTAATCGTGCCGATAACGTTCGTCTTTAAAGTCTTGATTTTTGTTTTTTCAAAATTTTTCGGTGAGGTTGGACAGGCTAAATGATAAATCTCTTGAAGACCTTGTACATCAATTCTAAACCTTTTCAACTCTGGAAATTTTTCTAAATCAATCGGTTCGTTAATATCGAAGTTAATAAATTCGAAATTTGGCAATTGAAGTAAATGATCG
Source organism: Patescibacteria group bacterium (assembly GCA_026417895.1). Classification (NCBI taxonomy): domain Bacteria; species Patescibacteria group bacterium. Next base: position 17,755 of record JAOACJ010000009.1, read on the forward strand.
ATGTTTCTTTCTGAAGAAGAAGTGAAATCATCTAAACAAATAACATTGTTCTCCTTCACTAATTCATCGCATAAATGTGAGCCAATAAAACCAGCACCACCAGTAATTAAAACATTTTTTCTGCCAGTGATGAAAACTTTATGAGCCATAGATTTTAGTTATTGGTTTTTGGTTATTGGTTATTGGTTATTGGTTAATCTACAATCTCTAAACCCATTTGCTTAGCTGTTCCTTCGATAATTTTCATTGCTTGTTCAAGATTATTGGTGTTTAGATCGGGCATTTTAATCTTGGCAATTTCTCTGATTTGCGACCGGCTAATCTTGCCTACTTTCTCTTGAAGAGGTTTGCCGGAACCTTTTTCAACACCAGCTGCTTTTTTTAGAAGTTCACTGGTTAAAGGGGTTTTAATGAAAAAATCAAAAGACCTGTCTTCATAAACAACTAATTTCACCGGTAGGGTCTGGCCGATTTTGTCTTTCGTCAAATCATTGAATTTTTTACAGAAATCAGCGATGTTAATACCGGCCTGTCCTAAAGCTGGTCCAACCGGCGGAGCTGGTGTTGCTTGACCACCGGGTACAAGAAGTTTGACAATGGTTTTTATTTTCTTAGCCATATTAAATTTTCTTGACTTGTAAAAAGTCTAAATCAACAGGTGTTTCTCGACCAAAAACATTAATAAGTACTTTAACTCTTCCTTTCTCTTCATCAACTTCATCAACTTTTCCTTCAAAACTTTTAAATGGTCCTTCCATCACTCTCACCGGTGTACCAGGCGAGAGTTCAATTTTATATTTTGGCTCTTCAATTTGCATTCTTTTGAGAATAATTTTAATTTCTTTTTCCGAGATAGGGGTTGGAATAGTGCCTGAACCAATAAAACCAGTAACGCCGGGCGTATTTCTCACTACATACCAAGAGTCATCGTCAACAATCATTTCAACCAAAACATAACCGGGGAACATTTTTTCTGTTACCACTCTTCTTTTTCCACCCTTAAATTTAATTCTTTTTTCTGTTGGAACTAAAACATTAAAAATTTTATGAGCCAGATCAAAAGATTCAATCCGTTGACGAAGATTGGTCGCCACGTTTTCTTCATAACCAGCATAGGTATGAATAGCATACCAACGACGGCCTTGTTCTATTTGTCTGGGCATATAAATTAATTTTAATTATCGAAAAATTTTTTCTAAAAAAATAGTTAAAAGTCGATCAATCAACCCTAAAAAAATAGCTACCCCTAAGGAAATAACAATTACCAAAAAGGTCAAATTCAATGTCTCTTTTTTACTTGGCCAAACGACTTTTTTTAATTCTTCCTTTGACTCTTTAAGGTATTGAATAATTTTTTGAATCATCTTGACTAAATTGACAATGACAAAATTTTTTGACTGATTGATTATATTAATTATATAGTATATTGAATCATCTTTAAATGTCAAGGTGACGAGCGGTTTTCGCATAGATCTGAATAAATCTTTTACGCGGTTCAACTTCTTTGCCCATTAAAATTTCGAAAATCTCATTGGCTTTTTCTGCTTCTTCTAAGGTAATTTTTTTTAAGATTCTTCTCTTTGGGTCCATGGTTGTCTCCCAAAGTTGTTCAGGATTCATTTCTCCTAAACCTTTATATCGCTGGATTGATATTTTTTCTGGAATCTCTTCATCTTTTGCCTCGCCAATTTTTTTAATTTTAAAATTTTTGGCAACAACTTTTTCTTTTAAATTTTTTATAATTTTTTCTTTTTCCTCTTCAGAATAAGCGTATTTCAATTCTTTGCCAATTTCTAAACGATAAAGAGGTGGGGTAGCAATATAAAGATGGCCACGGAGGATAATTTCTGGAAAATATCGATAGAAAAGTGTTAAAAGAAGAGTTTTGATGTGAGAACCGTCAATGTCAGCATCAGTGGCAATAATGATCTTATGATAACGAAGTTTTTCAATCTGAAATTGATCGCCAATATTGGTACCTAAGGCAACAATTAAAGACTTAACTTCTTCGTTGGCGATAATTTTTTCTAATCTGGCTTTTTCCACATTTAAAATTTTTCCTCTTAAAGGTAAAACCGCCTGCCTTTCTCTATCTCTCGCCTGCTTACAGCTGCCACCAGCGCTATCTCCTTCGACAATAAAAAGTTCACTCTGGGTTGGATCGGTTGTGTTACAATCGGCTAGTTTGCCTGGCAATAAAAATCCTTCCAAAGTACTTTTTTTCAAAACCGCCTCCCGAGCCTGTTTTGCTGCTAGCCGGGCTCGAACCGACAGAAGACATTTTTCAATAATGGCTTTGGCATCTTTTGGATATTCTTCTAAAAAAGAAGAAAAACTTTCTGAGAAAACAGAGTCGACCAACCCCTTAACTTCCGGATTACCAAGTTTTGTTTTTGTTTGTCCTTCAAATTGTGGCTCTCTGACTTTTACACTAATAACGGCCGTCAACCCCTCTCGTAAATCTTCGCCGACAAAATTACTCTCTTTTTCTTTGAGAAATTCTTTTTTGCGGGCGTAATTATTAATCGTCCGCGTCAAAGCCGAACGAAACCCCGCCAAATGTGAGCCGCCTTCCGGTGTATAAATATTATTAGCAAAACTATAAATTACTTCTTTATAATCGTCAGTATACTGAAGAGCAATTTCAACCATAACTTTTTCAATTTCTTTACTCACATAAAAAATATGGGGATGTTTTACCGGACTATTCTTGTTTAAGTATTTAACATAGGAAACAATACCTCCTTCAAAATAAAAAGCATAAGAAAATTCTGGTTTTTTTCTTCTATCAAAGACAATAAACTTTACTCCTTTTGTCAAATAGGCTTGCTGTCTCAAATGTTCCAAGACTCGCGAAAGAGAAAATTTTGTTTCAGGAAAAATTTCTTTATCTGGTTTAAAGGTAACAATCGTCCCCGTACCTTTGGTCTTGCCTATTTTTTTGACTTTATTTAATGGCTTGCCTCTTTGGTATTCCTGCTGATATAAAAAACCATCACGTTTAACCTGGGCTTTAAAAGCTTCTGACAAGGCATTAACAACCGAAACACCAACACCGTGAAGACCGCCCGCTACTTTATAGACCTGATGGTCAAATTTAGCCCCGGCGTGAAGTTTGGTCATGACCACCTCTAAAGCTGACTTACCTGTTTGTTTGTGTAGGTCAACGGGGATGCCTCGACCGTTATCCTCAACCCTGACATAATCATCGGGCAAAAGTTCAACTTTAATTTCATCAGCAAAGCCAGCCAAAGCTTCATCAATACAATTGTCTAGACATTCCCAAATTAAATGATGTAAGCCGTCAGGTCCGGTTGAACCAATATACATGGCTGGTCTTTTCCGCACGGGGGTTAAGCCATCTAAGACTGTAATGTGTTCAGCTTTATATTCTTTAGCCGCTTCTTCGGTATTATTTTTTGGTCTTTCTTGTTGAACCATAATATAGATATTATAGCAAATTTTTAATTTTTTGACAAATAAAAAATGGCTAATTAAGGCCAATCATTGAGAAAAACTAAACGGTTTAAATCTTAAATGGCTGATTCTATTTTCTTTAAAATTTCAGGCAAAAGGGGTAAAAGAATCTTGGCTAAATTAATGAAATGTTGGGCTAATTTTGAATTTTCAATCAAATTAATTAACCAGGGCAAAGGAAATCTGACGATAAAATAAAGAAAGAGACCAACAGTTAAACTCCCGGTAACGAAACCAATCAGAGCACCACCCAAACGATTAATCGCTTTTAAAAATGGTAGATGGGTAATCGGTCTCAAAATTCGGTCAAGAATAAAAAAAACAAAACCAACCAAACGATTAACGACGATATAAATAACTAAAAAAGAAATGATATTGGCTAAATTGATATTCCCGCCCAGTAGAAAAACAATTTTTATTGCTAACTCGTCATACCAACGACTAGCCACTGCCACACCAACAATTAAACCAGCTAAACCACCTAAAGCATAAATTAGACCAAACCAAAAATCAAACCAAATAAAACCAAAGACAATTAAGATAAGAATGAGGTCGAATAAGGTCATAAATGGAAAACGACTAATAACAAAATCCAAATGACAAATTAATGACTAAAATCAAAAATCAAAATTATTTTAAGTGTCTGAACTTCGGATTTAATTTGACGTTTGAATTTTGAAATTTAGATTTCAAGGTATTATAACCTCGGAAATAATATTTCACCCTTTTTTATCTTATCAAATTCTACTCCTCCCCATTCTTTCGCTTCTTCAAGATTTTTCTTTTTTTCACTAGATAAAATGCCCAGTTGATCGAAGATTTTATCAGCCGTTTCAGGCATCAAGGGTTGAATGAGCCAAGCCAGTTGACGAAGACTTTCAAGTAAATTATAGATTACTTTTTGAAATTCAACAAGATTGGTTTTCAACAACCGCCAAGGTTCTTTCTTATTAATTTCCCGATCAACCAAGGCGATAAAATTTAAAATTTCTTTTGCTACTTCCTCAAAAGCTAATTTCTCCATCGCCCTCTGGTAGCCCCGCCAAACTCTCTCTATCTTTTTAACCCATTCTCTTTCTTTTTTTAACTTGTAATTTGTAAGTTGTAATTTGGTAGCGAGAGCCAAAACCCGAGCCACTAGATTGCCAATGCCATTGGCTAAATCAGCCTTATATTTTTCATAAAATTTTTCTAACGAAACATCTCCATCAACACCAAAAGGAAAACTTGAAAGTAGGAGCCATCTTAAACCATCGCTGGAAAAATTTTTCGCTTGTTCAATTGGATCTAAAACATTACCTAAAGATTTACTCATTTTCTGACCATTAACGGTAAAAAAACCGTGGGCAAAAATTTTCTTTGGTAAAGGAACTTCTAAAGCCAAAAGTAAAGCCGGCCAAATCGTTGAATGAACTCTCAAAATATCTTTAGCCATTAGTTGCAGATCGGCTGGCCAAAGTTCCGGAACTCTTTCTTCTCCATCCCAACCTAAACCGGTGAGATAATTCAAAAAGGCATCAATCCAAACATAAAGTGTCTGTGATCCATCCCACGGCAAAGGAATTCCCCATTGAACCCTTTTTCGAGAAATAGAAACATCTTCTAATTTCTCGGTTTTTAAAAAACCAACCACCTCATTTTTCCTTTTTTCTGGCTCAATCACCAATGTCTTTTCATCAATTAATCTCAGTAATGGTTTTTGAAAGGCAGAAAGTTTGAAAAGGTAACATTCTTCCGAAACCCTTTCCGGCACTCTTTGATGGTCTGGACATCGACCATCAATTAATTCTTTTGTGGTATAGTATCTTTCACAACCAACACAATATAAACCTTCGTAAAGTCCTTTTTTAATCCAACCCTTTTGGTAAAGTCTTGTGATCGCTTTTTTTACCGCCTGTTCATGATTTTGGTCAGTCGTTCGAATAAAATTATCATAAGAGATGTTTAAAACATCCCAGGCTAATTTAAAACGAGCCGACATTTCATCACACCACTCCTGGGGTGTTTTTTTATTTTTCTCGGCTGATTCGGCAATTTTTGCTCCATGTTCATCAGTGCCCGTTAGAAAGAAAACTTGATCACCCTTCATTCGATAATAGCGCGCCAAAACATCAGCGGCAATCGTCGTATAAGCATGACCTAAATGCGGTTGATCATTAACATAATAAATTGGCGTGGTAAGATAAAATTTAGACATTTTATGATTTTAAATTTTTAATCACGATGACGAATTCTCCTTTTATTTTATCATTTTTTATCTTTTCTGTCACCTGACTAATTGTTCCGCGATAAATCGTTTCAAATTTTTTCGTCAATTCGCGAGCAATAACAATTTCTCGTTCACCGCAATGATTTTTTAAATCAGCTAAGGTTTTGAAAAGACGATAAACTGATTCGTAAAGGACAATAGTTTCTTCATAAGTGGTCAATTTCTTAAAAAATTTTTCTCGTTTCTTTTTGCTGGGTGGAAAGCCTAGAAAAACAAATTTATCACTTGGCAAACCAGAAATACTTAAAGCAGTAACTAAAGCACAAGGGCCGGGAATGGGCACAATTTTTACTCTCTCACCCAATTTTTTCACCACTTCTTGAATCAATAAATTTCCTGGATCAGCAATCCCTGGTGTCCCAGCCTCAGAAACTAAAGCCAGATTTTTACCTTGTTTTAATAAAGCAATAATATCATCAATTTTTTTCAATCTTGAATGTTGGTGATAAGAAATCAGAGGTTTTTTGATTTGATAACGATCAAGTAAAATTTTTGTTTTTCTTGTATCTTCACATAAAATGAAATCAACCTCTTTTAAAACTTTAAGAGCACGCAGGGTGATATCTTCGAGATTGCCAATCGGTGTGGCGACAAGATAAAGAATTGACATATTAAAATAATTATAGCAGAAAAATAAGAGAAGTCTTGAAAAAGACTTCTCTTAAAAATATTTGAATTTCCGATCTTTATCTTAGAGAAATAATAACAAACTCTGAACGACCGTTGGCAAATCTAATCTCTAATTGCCAGGTACCAGTGGAAAGCGATTTTGTTCCAAGATTAAAGATATAAAGGTTATCTAAATTATCATACCGAAACAAATTACCACTGTTAGCTGAGCCACTGGAAACTGCTTCTAAAACTGAACCGGAAATATTATTACTAATTTTCAATAAATACAATCTCGCCATTACTGTGCTCACAGATTGGTTATTAAAGTCAGTCAAGCGGAATTTTACTGGCACCGTTGAACCTAATTTGAAAATACTACTCCCATCTGCATTGATTGGTTGAAGAATACCGCTAAAAAGATAACCAACTTCATAAGTAATCGTCTGATAACTTTCCCAGCCAGCCTGATCAACCGCTCTTACTTCAAAATTTTTTAGACCAATAGTTCCGGTTTCAATCGCTGCACCATTGGGGATTGTCGCTATTACTGAGGCTAAACCAGAAACTTCATCACTAACTGACCAATCAGCCAAAACCGGTTGATTTAACAGATAAAAACCAGCCGTTGGACTATTAATGGTAATGACTGGTGGTGTTTGATCAATTTTAATCAAAACTGTCTTGACGGTTTCGCTATTACCGGCATTGTCGATTGAATAGTAATAAAGAGTCGTCACGCCTTCGCTATTAATCATCAATGGCTGAGTATAAGAAAACCAACTGTTTTGATCGAAGCTATATTTCGTCTGAGCAACGCCAGAGCCGCCTTCGTTATCAATGGCTGTTAAAGCAACCTCAACCGCAGAAAGATACCAGTTGTTTAAACCTTCATTACCAGTTAAAGTCGCGGTTGTTGTTGGTGGCAAATTATCAGTCGGTCCAGTCAATTCTTCCGCATCAAGATAAACCCAGGTCGGATTATAAGTATCAATCGTGCCAGCGACATTAAAGCGCAGCCTAACCATTCGACCTAAATAAGCTGATAAATCAATATTGACTAACTGCCAACCGGTTGTTTTTAAACCAAAACCTGTTCCCCAGGCTCCTTGTGAATAATAACGAATTGTTGCCCCGGTTTCTAAATCTTGAACTAAATAACTAAAATGATTAAAACCAGCATAATCATAGGTAAAAATGTTATAAGCAAAGCTTAAGGTTGGCGCAACAACCAGAAAGTCTTGATAAATAATATTTGGACCAATCGGTTGAAGGCCGGTTGTTCGACCAAGTCGAGCCATATAGGTACCGGCATAGGGTGTGGTAAAACTATCAGCTGTAACCACGCCAGCAAAATCAACAACTGTTCCTCTTGTCCAGCCAGTGAAATCTCCGGTTTCAAAGCCTCCATTAATTAAATTACTCGTCGTCGCTAAAAGAGGCTGTGGGAAAATCGGTATTAAAATAAAAAACGAAAAAATAAGACCAAAAATGACTTTTTTCATAGGACAATAAAAATTTAAAATTAATTAAAGATATGTTACTTTTCTTGCCAACGGGTAGGTGGCAAGCAAGTTGACTTGCCTGATTTCATATAGCCATAAGGTGATTCCTGATAAGGCGGACAAAGAGGTTCAAGACAGGAAAGAGCCGTCACCCAATAGTGATAATTGACGTTCGCAATAATACTTTTGTCTTCATAAGCACAAAGGCTTTCACCACAAACATCCTCGGGTCTAATATTTTCGGCAATTCTTCGACACTGTGATAGTTCACAGTCATTTCTATTGTCTTTATTTTTGACTGCTCGATAAACATTATAGCCAACCGCCCCTCCGACTGGTAGCCATTGAACAGTTATTTCACCGCACTTTGAAGAGAGAATTGGCTCCAGAGGCTGTGATGGCGCGCATAAAACCGTTGTCCCAGAAGCAGCATCACTGATTATTCCGTCACCGTTTAAATTCCAGGCTTGAACTTGATAGCGATATATCTGTCCACCGCTTAAACCAACATCTTGCCATTTACATATATCACCACTACAATCAACCTCATTGACAGAAATATTGGCAATAAGGACTCCATTTGTCTGTGGATTACACCCCTCACCCCGACAACGATAAATTTTATAACCTTGAGCACACTTAGTTGGTGGTTGCCAATTTAAAAGTAAAGACTGACAATTTTGAGAAACCGATCTGACGGTTAAATTTCTTACCTGATCAGGTGGATTTTTTAAACAATAACTTTGATAAGCACCGAGCCAGCCTAAACCAGCACCAGTAATTTGTGGATTATAAGTTGAACTCCAGGCAAAACCTGTTAATTCTTTATGATTAAAACCAAAATCTTCTAAAGAAAGACCATAGCTAATACCGCCAGTTGTCTGTCCTCTTAATTTAATCCAGCCATCAGTTGTTGGTGACGACCAAACTACCTTTGCCCAACCAAAAACTTTTTTGCCTTCCCCAAGACAATTAGTGCCCGAAACATTTTCTCCTTTGCAAGCCCAAGGAGTAAAATTATCAGGTGAATTAATAAATGAACAAGTCCCACAACCTTCGCAAGTAATATAATTACTACAACTTGGACAATGAGCACACTTACAGGTCTCACCAAAACAAATCCAGCCAACATTTGGTGACCAACCATAACCAGAAATTTTATTGGTGGAAGAATCTAATTTTAAGCCGTAATTGATATTAGTTGGACAATTATTTTCCGGTTGACCATCATTGTTATAGTCGTTATAACAATTCAAAGAAATCCAGCCAATGCCACCCGGATAACTGCCATCACTTCTACTCCAAAGCCAACCACGGATGTTATCACTCCTCCCCCCTTGAACTAAATGTGGTTTTTCTATGTGAAAAACAAAAAATAATAAAGCAGCCGCCCCTATGAGACTTAAGATTAATATAAAAACTTGTCGTAACCAAATATTTTTCATTATTTTAATATTATCATTTTTTCATCAATTGTCAATCAAAATTTCAAAATTTCAACTCCTTCACGACATTTCAATATTCTCACTAATGCGCCAACATTCTTAAGTGTAATTAATGTTTAAATTCATAATTTCTATTCAAAATAAACAAGAGGCATTGGTTCGACATATTGACGTAAATAGAGATAATCAACAAAAGTCCGCCAATCCCATGGCCTTGGCCAAGGACAGGTTGCGCACCAACAAGACCACCAGTCAAGAATAAAAATTTTGCCGGCTTGATTAAAGACTGGTCTGTCTGTTTGACTGAAAGGAAGAACGTCTTTCACCTCAACAGAGTGCTTCGTTTCATAAGCTTTTACCTCCCATAAAGTCGCCCCTCCTTCCCAAAGAATACCACGACCTAATTCATACCAGGCTCTGCCTTTCATATACCCCCAGGTCGCCAAAGGTACCCCCCACGGCGTCCAACCATAAAGCCAATTAGTCGAACCAGAATGAATCTGCCAACTATTTTCTTGATCATCTAAATAACGCCAATAAAGAAAAGTTGAACCATTGGGTCCACCTCTTGACATTTTTGATTTAAGCCAAAAATTTTTGATTTCTATTTTTGGTTTTAACCAACCAACACTGTTAACACCGATTTGAATTTTTGATTCGCTGGTGAGCCAATCAACATCATTAAAGTCATAGTCATCCATTCTCATTTGATCAAAATGGTCAAACCAAGTTAAAGTCTTCTCTAAATTTGCCACCGACCCAGCCTGTTGATTACCATAGTAAAGATAAATCTTTTTCCGAGAATTGGCAGGAATTTCTGGAATTCTGACAACCGCTTCAGCAAAAAGACCATTTTCTTTTTTCGCTAATCCTTCATCGTTGATTTCCCAACCATAATTTAATAATGTCTGGCCATCTTCATCAGTAAATCTTAAATCAGAAAAATCCAGCTTCATTTCTGGCTGATAATTGATCAAAAGATTAATTTCAAAATTAGTTAAAGTTTCCGAGCTATTGGTATTGTCAATGATAACTGCTTTTCTTTTTTTCCAGTTTTCTAAAAAAGGACGAAGAAGATAAGTAATGCAAGATTGAATGGCCGGTTCTTGTTGATTGCCAAGTTTATCTTTGGCTCGAACATAAATTTTGTAATTTCCTTCTTCAATTAAATCTTTTGGCCAAGCAAATTGCCATTTTTTATTTTCCCAATCAAGAGTAGCTTCAAACCAAAATTCCTCTTTTTGCCAGGAAAATGATGATAATTGAGCTAAATATTGGCTATCTTTTTCTCTTTGAATAGCTAAAAATATCTTTTCTGTATCCTCGCCCTCAAAAATACCTTCAATTGATGAGGGTAAATTTTCTAAGCCAACAAAAGTTCCACTTGTCAGAATCGCTGAAGTCGGTGGTGTCAAGTCAATCTGCCAAAGATAAACAAAACTTGCCTGATTGCCGGCTAAATCAAAGGCTTCTAAAAAGAAACTGTGTTCACCTTCAGAAAGATCATAGTAAATTTTTGGTGATAAACAATCTTCTTTTTCTTTGTCGTCTAACTTACACTTGAAAGTAACATTTTCATTGGCCGAAAATTCAAAAATGGCATGTCGAGTGTTGGTGGGATTGTTCGGAAAAGCAGTCAGGGTAATTTCCGGCGGTGTGATGTCTGGCGGTGGTGAAGGAGATCCGCCACCTCCACCAAAATAAACAATGGGTGTAACTTTTTCTTCTTCAATTTTTTCTGTTTCTAACAAATTTTCTTGATTTGTTTTTTCTAAAAGAGGAGACAAAAGATTCAACTCGCTTAAACTGCCTGGAGCTGGTTCTAAAACAATCTTCTCTTCCGACTTTTCAAAAGCAATTTGCCAAGAAACCGTTTCTCCTCCTAACCAATGAAAACCTTGACTATCTTGATAAACCGGTCGAAAAGAAAATTGATAAATTTTTGGTTCTAAATTTTTGGCGGTAATAAAAAATTCAAAAGAACCGATTTCATTTGGTTTGATTTCTGATTCTTTTAGCTTGGCTGGCCTCTTCTTTGTTAACCAACTTGAATGATAAAAATTTTTTGCTTCTTCGGAAGCAACATTTAAAGAAACAGTTTCTTTTTGCCAAATGGTATTACCGGTATTTTTGAATTTGACGGAAAGAAAAATTTCTTGATTTTCTTTTAAAGTTAAATTTTGGTTTGGATTTCTCTCAATTAGTTTCGCGTCATAAATTAATTCCTGATTCGTTATTCCTAATTCCTGATTCACTGCTTTTTCCTGTTCTCCTGATTGACTTTCTTGATTTAAACCTAATAAGTTATTAATTAAAGAAGTAATCCCTTGCCACCAGCCGGTCAGAAGTGAACCGAGATTTTGCCAAAAATTACTTGAAGATTCGGGTTGAGATGACGGTTGCTGAGATAATTGTTCCTCTGCTAATCTCGTTTGGAAAATTTCATTATCCGAAAGATACCAATTGCCAGCGACAAAGTTGGTATAGCCCGACATTGGTTCTGGCTTATAAGCAATGAGTTTCCCGTCTGGCTGTCGCTGATACATAGCAAAATGAAGATGGGTACCAGGGTATTCTGGACAGGCAGAGCCACTAACTTCACCACTTCTACCAATCTTACCAATAATTGTTCCTTGTCTAACGTCCTGATTTTGTGCGACTCCTATGGAATAAGGAATTAGATGAGCATAACGACTAATTAAGTTATTACCATGATTGATTAATACAGTTGTTCCATATCCACCATTATAACCATCTTGGAGTACTAATATCACCTTTCCGTCAACTACTGTTAAAACATTTTTTCCGTAAGCTTCGCATCCATTTTTAGTGAAATCTAAAGCGTATTGATCTTTACTGTTGGGTGCATGGGTTGGTAACGTATTATATCCTCGCGTAATAATAAATCTTTCTCCTTTCTGATAAGGAAGTTTAAAAATTAAATCTGCAGCTAAAACAGAACTGACTGATAGAATGGATAAAAATAAATAAGTGAAAATTTTTTGTTTTGACATGCTATTATTATTAAAACTTAATTGATGACAGATATAAATCAAAATCCTTCAAACACCTCTCTTTATCCTCCCCTTTGGGATAAAGAATAAGTTCGTATATTTTCTGTCTCAAAGGAACTATAACCGCTATAGAATACCCCGTTTCATTCGTATCCAACACTCTTTTAATACCTCTTTGTCCGTCAATATTAACCTCTACGCGTTCATCCAAATTAATTGTCAAAAATGATTCATTAAGTTTTACCTCTTCACGATTCAACCACTGCTCAGCTGTAAGTTTCTGTGGGTTATCAATTATGTATGTCTCTATTTTACAATATTCATCTTTTGGATTATCCCAATCGATATCGTTGAAGCTAAGATAGCCAGCACTTGGTCGTTCAACGTTCCACCCCTTCGACACAGTCACCTCATAACCCTCTGTCTTATTTCTTATAATTTTCCCCTCTTTTGTTTCAATAACCTCAATGCCGGCAGGTGCAGTTGTTTCAGGCGACGGTTTTTCCGTGGTATAAATAAAAAGGGCGGTACCAGCCACAAGACACGCCAAAATAATAAAAATAATAATGCCTAAATTTTTTGGTTCTTTTTGCCAAAACATAAAGATTAAATTAAGTTGTCAAGGTCTCTTATCTATTAAATAACAAATAAAAACACCCTCTCAATAAAATAATTCAAATTCAATCTGCTGACCGTCAGTTTTTTAAACATTTTTGAGTATTTCTAAAAATGACTTTTCTTCCTGAAGTGGACCAACCAAAGCTAAACTGATAAAATTTTGATTAAAAATTCTTTGCCCAAGTTTTTTAATCTGCTCTTTTGTTACCTTTTTAATTTTTCTAAATTTTTCTTCGGGTGTCTCAATTTTTCTTAAATAAAGTGCCTGATGACCATACCAACCAGCCATAGTCTGCGAATCTTCTAAATTAAGTTTTATTTTTCTGATAAGGTAATCTTTGGTTTGTTCAACCTCTCTTTCGCTTGGTCCTTCTTTTTTTATTTTTCTAATTTCTTCAACTATTACTTCCAACGTCTCTGCCACTTTTTTTGGATCAATGCCAGCCTCAATAGTCAAAAGACCAGTTTCATAAAAAGAGATGCCGCTACAGCCAACTGAGTAAGCTAGACCTCTTTTTACCCTTACTTCTTGAAAAAGACGCGAACTCATATTGCCACCAAAAAGAGTAGAAAAAATTTCCAACACTTCAATTGCTGGTGAAAAATAAGAAAGGCCTGGAAAACCAATCATCATTTGAACTTGTTCAGTTGGTCGATGAGCAATTTTTATTTTTGGTAAATGAGGTTGAAGGGTAAATTTTTCAAATTTTCTCTTCTCTCCCCTCCCTTTCCGACCGAAATATTTTTCAACTAAACAAAAATCTTTTTTACCAACCGCTCCAGCTAAAACCAAAAGAAGGTTATTTGGTTGGTAGATTTTTTCTTTAAAATTGAGAAGTTTTTCCTGATTGACGCTCATTATTGTTTCTGGGCAGCCAGCGATATTTCGGCCCAAGGGATGATCGCCAAAAAATGTTTCATAAAAAAGATCCGAGATATAAAAACTCGGATTATCTTGATAAAAACGAATTTCTTCTAAAATAACGGTTTTTTCTTTTTCTAATTCTTTTGGTTCAAAAAGTGAATTAAAAAAGATATCCGCTAGGATGTCTAAAGATTGATTCAGGTTCTCTTTTAAAATTTTTATCCAGTAACCCGTTGACTCGCGAGAAGTAAAAGCATTATAGTCAGCTCCTAAGGAGTCAAGTTCTTGAGAAATAGCTAAAGTACTCGGTCGATTTTTTGTCCCTTTAAAAAGCATGTGTTCAATAAAATGAGCCTGACCATTTTCTTCTTTTTTTTCGTAACGCGAGCCGAAGGGCAACAGTGCTAAGGCAGTGACCGCCTTAGTATTCTTCATGGGGGCTAAAATTACTTTGGCACCATTGGAAAGTCTTGACTGAATAAACATAAAAAATTTTATTCAACAACAAAAGCAATTTTAAGGTTAACACGATACTCAACAATCTTACCATTTTTAATCACTACCTTTTGGCGAACAACATCAGCTCCAGTTACATTTCTAACGGTCTTTGTTGTTCTTTGGACGGCTCGTCGAATAGCGTCTTCAAAAGATTTTTTGGAAGTACTAACAAGTTCAATAATTTTGACCACGGCCATAAAATTTTAATTAAATTAATTAAAAAGAATAAAATTTATCAAAAAAATATTTTCTTAAATTTTTAATCTCTACCCTCTCTTGTTTCATCGTATCACGATCGCGAACGGTTACCTTTTGATCATTTATACTTTCAAAGTCAATAGTAACGGCATAAGGTGTGCCAATTTCATCTTGGCGACGATAACGGCGACCAATCGAATCTGTTTCATCGTAATCAACGAGCCAATATTTTTTTAAATCTTGATAAATTTCTTGGGCTAATTTAATTAACGGCTCTTTTTTCACTAAAGGGAAAATAGCAATTTTTATGGGGGCTAAATTTTTATCTAATTTTAAAACCACTTCTACTTCTTTACTGGCCTTAGTTGTTGTTGTCCGTCCGCCTTTTACCTCTTGATAAGCATCAATCAAAAAAGTCAAAAGTGCCCGGTCAATGCCACCGGAAGTTTCGATAATATAGGGAATATATCTCTCTTGAGTGATTGGATCAAAGTAAGAAAGATCTTGTCCAGAATATTTGCTATGACGAGATAAATCCCAATCACCACGGTTGTGAATACCTTCAATCTCTTGCCAACCGAAGGGAAAATGATAGACAATATCGCAACCGGCCTTGGCATAATGAGCTAATTCTTCTTTCTTGTGTTCCTGAAGTTTAATATTTTCTTTTTTAATACCTAGATTCAAATACCAATTTAATCTCTCTTTCTTCCAATATTCATACCATTTTTCTGCTTCTGATGGTCTGACAAAAAATTGCATCTCCATTTGTTCAAATTCGCGGGTACGGAAAATAAAATTGCTTGGCGTAATTTCGTTGCGAAATGATTTGCCGATCTGAGCGATACCAAAAGGAATTTTCAGTCGACTAACATTTAAGACATTTAAAAAATTCATATAAATTCCTTGACAAGTTTCGGCTCGTAAATAAGTCACAGCACTTTCATCTTCAATTGGTCCAACATAAGTTTTCATCATTAAATTAAATTTACGAGCTGGCAAAAATTCACCGCCACAAACCGGACACCTATTCCCTGTCTCAGTCTCTTTAAATCTTTTATGGCAATTTTTACATTCAACTAAACAATCAGCAAAACCAGCCGAGAGGTGGCCACTCGCCTCCCAAACTTTTGGGTTCATCAGAATAGCAGCATCAAGACCAACGATTTCTTTTCTTTCTTGAACGATATTTTTCCACCAAACTTTTTTAAGGTTATTTTTTAATTCCACGCCTAATGGTCCGTAATCATACCCACTCTCAAAACCACCATAGATTTCTGAAGAAGGAAAGATAAAACCACGCCGTTTAGAAAGCGAAATTATTTTTTCCATTAAAGATTCATTAGTCATATTTAATTATTTTAACAAAGTTAATAAAAAAAGGAAGGATATTTTTTATCTATCCTAAAATTTTCCAAGCTTAATTAATGAGGCAAAGATTTTTTCTCTTGAATTTTTGAGTATTATTTCTTTCATTCTTTCTCCTAAATTTTTTCTCTCCTCCTGATGGTCAATCATTTTTTTAATTTCGTGAAAAAGTTTTTCGTCGGTTAATTCTTTTTGATTCAAAACTATCACTGCTTTTTTTTCAGCAAAATATTTGGCATTTGCTTCTTGGTGAGAGTTGGGAATGGGAATAACTATTGTTGGTTTGCCTAAAACTGCTAATTCAGAAAGAACATTGATCCCTGCCCGAGAAACAACTAAATCCGCTACAGCATAAGCATCAGCTATTTCATCAGTCAAAAATTCATAAGTATGATATCTAAAATTTTTAATTTTTGATGGCCAATTACCAATTTTTGCCTTTCCTGGACCGGTCAGATGAATAATTTGACAAATTTTTGTTAACCTTTCAAGGTTTCGCCAAATCAATTCATTCAAGATCGCGGCACCGGTCCCGCCACCCAAAACCAATAAAGTTGGTAAATTTTTTTCTAAGTTAAATTTTTGTATGGCTTTTTCTTTGTCACCTTTAAAAATCATTTCTCTGATTGGCTGACCGGTTAAAATAGTTTTACCTTTCGGAAAATCATTTAAAGACTTATCAAAAGAAACGGTAATTTTTTTGGCGAAAGGAATTAAAATTTTATTAGTCAAGCTGGGAATAATATCTTGCTGATGAATCAAGGAAGGAATTTTTAAGAACCAGCCAGCAATAACCACTGGGACGGCGACGAAACCACCGGCTGAAATAATCATTTTTGGCCGAAAAGAAAGCAGTAAAAATAGCGCCTGCCAGAAACCTAAAAAAATGAGAAGGGGATCAAGAAAATTTCTTAAGGAAAAATATCGTCGAAGTTTACCAGCAAAAATTCCTTTAAAAGAGAAATGATAATCTTGAACCATCTCTTTTTCCGGCTTTCCTTTTCGCGTGCCAATAAATAAAAATTCTGTTTCTGGTTTTCTTTTTCTAATTTCTTCGGCGATGGCTAAAAGTGGCGCCACGGAACCACCACTACCACCGCCGGTTAAAACCACCTTCATATAATTATTTTAACGATTGAGTAATTTATAATTCTTGAGTTTTTTTAGAAATATTCACCAAGATACCAAAAGCGGCTAAATTGGCTATTAAAGCGCTGCCACCATAACTAATTAAAGGTAAGGGAACACCAGTTAAAGGTAAAAGTTTGAGCATTGCCCCAATATTGATAAAAGTTTGAAAGCCAAACCAAGAAACAATGCCAACCCCGACTAATCGAGAAAAGAGATCGGGGGCATTTTTAGCAATTTTTAAACCACGCCAGATTAAAAGAAAAAACAAGACAACCACTAAACTAGTCAAAACAAACCCCAACTCTTCAGCCATCACGGCAAAAATAGAATCACCAAAAACTTCTGGCAGGTAGAAAAATTTCTGACCAGAACGGCCAAGTCCCCGGCCAAACAAACCACCAGAACCAATGGCAATTAGAGCTTGTTGAAGATGATAAGAGATTCCTTGTGGCTCAAGACCAGGAGAAATAAAGGTTAAAAGTCGGTTTTTGAGATAGGGAAAGAATTTAAGAAAAAGAGGTGAAAAGATAGCTAACAAGCAAAAAACGAGAAATAAATAAATCAAATTAGCACCAGCAACAAAATAGATTGAGAGAGAAATTAAGAGGACAATCATTAAACCACTAAAATTGGGTTGTTTAATAATTAAAAAAGAAATAAGGCCCAAGATAAAAATAAATGGTAAGAAGGTAGAAGAAAAATTTTTAATTGTCGCCTCTTTTTTCTCAAAAAAGTAAGCCAAAAATAAAATGAGGCTTAATTTTAAAACTTCGATTGGCTGAAAAGAAAAGACTCTCAAATTAAGCCAACGATGAGCTTGGCCCTTAATACCTAAGCCAGGAATAAAAACAGCCAGAAGAAGCACAATGGAAAAAATAAGTGAAAGGAGGCTCAATTTTCGCCAGAATTGATAACGAATTAAAGCAAAAATAAAGAAAAATAATAGGCCTGGCAAAAGGCCGTAAAAAATCTGGTGTTTTAAATAATAATCTGGATCTTGGAAGTTTTTATAACCCATGACCCAACTGGCTGAGGCTAAAAAAATTAGACCAATGATTAAAAGAATAAAAATTAAAACGATTAAAAAATAATCTGGCGCATGAGGTGTTTTTTTCATATTTTTTCTACTGCCTGAATAAATTTTTTGGCTCGGTCATAAATATTTTGAAAAAGACCAAAGCTGGCACAACCGGGCGAAAGAAGAACAACATCGCCCTTCTCAGCAATTTTTTTTGCTTTACCCACTGCTTCTTTCATAGTCTTCGCTTCAATGAATAATTTATAGCCAACCATCAATAACTCTTTTTTTATCTTAGGGGTAGCTGTACCGGGAAGAAGAATGACTTTCTTACACCTTTTTTTAATTTCTTGAGCAAATTTTTTGAAATTTAATTTTTTATCAGCGCCGCCAGAAATAAGAATAATCCGACCAGTCGGAAAATTATTTAAAGCATTGATAGCGGCTTCAGGAATCGTGGCTGTCGTATCATTATAATATTTTACTCCTTCCACTTTTCGAATCAGTTCTAATCGATTGGCTAAACTTTTAAAATTTTTTACCGCCATTTTAATTGCTCTCAAAGAAAGGTTAGCGACAATGCCAACAGAAACAGCCGCTAAGATATTTTCTAAATTGCAATTATTCTTTATCTCTTTTAGAGCAATAATTTTTTTCTCTCTGCCTTGAAAGCGAGTAAATATTTTTTGATTTTTGATAAAAACACTATTATTGTTCTTTAAAAATTTTTTAGAAAAATAAAAAACCTGGCTTTTTGCCTCAGTAGCAAATCTTCTCACCAAAGGGTTGTCATAATTTAAAATAACAAAGTCATTTTTCTTTTGCCATTTTAAAATTAATTTTTTTGCTCTCAGATATTCTTGAAAATTTTTATAACGATCAAGATGATCTTGAAAAATAGTTGTCACAACCGCCACGGCTGGACTTCGTTTTAAATGAGCCAAATCTTCAAGCTGCCATGAAGAAAGTTCTAAAACGGCTAAAGGATAATTTTGATCTAAATAAGAAAGTGGTGATTGGCCAATATTTCCGCCTAAAAAGACTTTTTGACCAGCCTTTTTAAAAAGTTGGTAAATTAAAAAAGTTGTCGTTGATTTTCCTTTTGTACCGGTGACGCCAATAATTTTACCCTTAAATAATCTAAAAAAAATAGAAATGTCTGTTTCAATTGGAATTTTATTTTTTCTGGCAATTTTTAAAAATTTTGATTCTTTGGGCACGCCGGGGTTCTTGATAATCAAATCAGCCTTCTTAAAATCTTCTTCTCGATGTCTACCTAAAATATATTTAACCGATAAACCTTTTAAGTCATTTAACGATTTTTTTAATTGATTTTTTGTTTTTAAATCGGTCACTAAAACTCGAGCACCTTTCTTGACCAACCATTTGGCCGTTTCTACCCCCCCGCCTAATAAACCAAGACCCATAACCACCACCTTTTTATTTTTGAGATTTTGAAAATCCATAGATTATATTCTACCAAAAAATCGCCTTTTTGGCGACTTTTAATAATACGAGACAAGATTGAGTGTAACTGCATCTAAAAATCAAACCAACAATCTCTCAATCAAAAATATCATTAGACCGAAAGCAGCGCAAATACCACCAATAAGCCAAAAGCGCATAACAATTTTTGGCTCAGGTAGTCCTCTTGCCTCTAAATGATGATGAAGAGGGGTAGAAAGAAAAACTTTACGGTGAAAAATTTTTTTAGAAATAACTTGAATAATGACGGAAAGTGATTCTAAAACAAAAGGGAAACAAATAATCGGCAGTAAAATCACGGTGTTAGTTAGCATGGCAATAACACCCAGGGTAACACCTAAACCCATTGCCCCCGTATCGCCCATAAAAAACCTGGCTGGATAAATGTTATGCCAAAGAAAAGCAATCAGGCCGCCAATAATTACCCCACAGAAAGTAGCCAAATTAGTCTTTTCTTGTAAAAAGGCAATGAGACCATAACTTAAAAAAGCAATTAACAATAAACCACCAGCCAAGCCATCTAATCCGTCCGTTTCATTGACGGAAAATGAAGTGGCGACAATGACAAAAATAAAAAGTGGAATGTACCACCAACCGATTTCAAAATTGCCAAGAAATGGAAGGTGAATAGTTGTCCATTCTAGTTTATCAAAAAACCACCAGGCACCAATAGCGGCGATTAAGGTATAAAGAATTAAACGATGCCTCATTCTTAAACCACCCTTACCCAACTCACCCTTTCTGACATCGATTAAATCATCAATTAAGCCAACTATAGCTGAGGCAACTAAAACACCTAAAGGTAGAAATGTTTCTTTTCGCACTAAAAAATTTAAAATTTTAAAAATTTCATGACCAGTCGTCTGCCAAAGAAAAAAAATTATCAGAATTAAAAAAAGAGTCGTTAACCAAATAATCAATCCGCCCATCGTCGGGGTACCAGCTTTTTTCTGATGAAGTTGAGTATAGATTGGCGTCTGGCCATTATTACGAATCTTTTTGCCAAGTTTGTATTTATAAAGAAAGTTAATTAAAAACGGCAGCCAGGCAATGGCTAAAAGAAAAGCAACAATCGTTAAAAAAATAATTTTAATAATAGCCAGCAATTCCATAGCTCAATAGGGCTAAATCTCTAATATTTGTCATTTGGATTTTGAAATTTAGATTTTCTTTAACTTCTTTAAAATGTACTCTACCATTTCCACATACCGACAAGCATAACCCCATTCATTATCATACCAGGCAACAACTTTAATGAGGTTTCTGTTAACCATCGTTAAGGAAAGATCAATAATGGCGGAATAAGGACTCCCCTTTAAGTCAACGGAAACCAAAGGTTCTTCAATGACTGATAAAATTCCTTTTAATCGACCAGTTGTTGCTTTCTTAAACAGATTGTTTAATTCATTTTGATTAGTCTCTTTCTTCACTACACAAATTAAGTCAAGAAGACTAACGGTTGGCACTGGTACTCTTAAAGCAAGACCGTCTAATTTTCCTTTCAGTTCTGGTATGACTTCATTGATGGACTTGGCAGCACCAGTTGAGGTGGGAATAATTGATAAATTTGCTGCCCTTGCCCTTCTTAAATCTTGATGAGAAAGGTCAAGCAGTCGCTGATCATTGGTGTAGGCATGAGTAGTGGTAAAAAATCCTTTCTGAATAATAAAATTCTGATGGATAATTTTGACGATTGGCGCTAAACAATTGGTCGTACAAGAAGAATTAGAAATAATTAAATCTTTTTTCGGATTAAACTTTTCTTCGTTAACGCCCAAAATATAAGTTGGAATGTCTGGAGTTTTCGGTGGGGCAGAAATAATCACTCTTTTTGCGCCGGCCTGAAGGTGTTTTTCGGCCCCTTCTCGATGGGTGAAAACTCCTGAAGATTCTAAAACAATATCAATGCCAAGCTCTCTCCAGGGTAAATTGGCTGGATCTTTTTCGGCAAAAACTTTTATCTTTTTTCCGTCAACGATAAGATTTTTTTCGTCAAAACTGACTTCTTTTTCGTAGCGACCATAGAGAGAATCGTACTTTAAAAGATGGGCTAAAACCTTTGTTTCGGTTAGATCATTAATAGCAACAATCTTAAGACCCTTTTCTAAGGCAATTCTGAAGGCTAATCGACCAATCCGGCCAAAACCATTGATGGCAATTTTAGTCATAATTTTAATTTTTAACTTTTAATTTTTAATTTTTCTAATGGTACTTCTATAATTTTATCTTGATCAATTTTTAGGTCAACGGTTTCTTTTAAAATATGCCAACCAACCACCTCTCCTTCTTGATTGTCAATTTTAACTTTTGTTCCAATGAGAGGGAAGTTTTTCGCTAATTCTTTATAGACTTCTGTTTCAAATGAAAGACAACATTTAAGACGACCACAAAGACCAGAAAGTCTCTCTACTCCCCGATGGTCAAGATTCTGTTCTTTAATTAAACTAGTCATGACGCCACCTAAATTTTTTAAAAAGGCAACACAACAAAGTTTCTGACCACAGGGACCAAAGCCAGAAAAAAATTTCATTTCTTCCCTTGGTCCAACTTGATGCATTCTAATTGATTTATGAAACTCTTTTGATAAATCTTTGACTAAATTACGAAAATCAATTCTTTCTGCAGAAGAAAAGGCAAAAACGATTTGTCCAGCATCAAGCGAAAGATGAGCGTCAATCAATTTCATTGGTAGATGATGTTTTTTGACAATGGCACTTGCTTTGATTAAAATTTCTTTCACTCTTTTCTTTTTTTCTTCCATCTTTTTAAGATCGGCATGATTTGCTTTTCGAACCAGCAAATTTCCTTTTTCTTCTTTTACCTTTTCTTCATCTTTTGTCTTTTCTAAAATCTCGACTATTCTGCCTAAATCAGTATGTGAGTCAATTTTTACGACAAACCAGTTGCCAATTTTAAGGTCGGTAATTTTAATTTTTTTTGTCAAAGAAGAATCAGAAAATTCAAAAATTTTATCCCAGGGAGCAAGTTTAATTTGCACGACCATAGATTAATCTAAATTTCAAACCTGATAAATCTTTTAATTTGAATATTTTCTCTTAATTTGGCAATCTTATTTTTAATCAAATCGACAATTTTTATTTTTTCATCTTTAATAAACGGTTGGTTTAAAAGGCAAACTGTTTCGTAAAATTTTTCTAATTTTCCTTCAATAATTTTCTCTAAAATTTTAGTCGGTTTTTTTTCTCTCGCCAGCTCAGCTTGATAAATTTCTTTTTCTTTTTCTACAATCTCATGAGGAATATCTTCCGGTCTTAAGTAAAGAGGGTTCGTCGCCGCCACTTGCATGGCTAAATCATGAGCTAATTCTTTAAATTCTTTATTTCTAGCAACGAAATCTGTCTCACAAGTTAGCTCAACTAGGGCAGCGATTTTTTCATTAGAATGAAGGTAGACGCCGATGATGCCTGATTTGGTCAATCGATTGGTTTTAGAAGCAATAATTTTTTGCCCTCTTTTTCTCAAAACTTCTTCAGCCTTAACAAGATCGCCTTTTGTTTCTGCTAAGGCTCTCTGACAATCCTGAAAGCCGGCGCCGGTTTTTTCTTTTAATTGTTTAATTAAATTAAATTCCATAATTTTCAATTTTAAAAGGGTAATATTTTTTCTATCTGTCTAAATGTCTTTTGGTCAAATTCATTTCTTACTTTTACAATTGGTTTATTTGATTGAATCAGGCGAGAAAGATCAGCTGAAGTAACGGCTAAAACAGTATCACATTGTGCTCGATTGATGGTTTTTTCTAAATCTTTCATTTGTTTCTGGCTATAACCCATTGTTGGGACAACTTGAAGGTAAGGATATTTTTGAAATGTTTTCTTAATCTCTCCGACAACAAAATTTTGAGGCGAAATAATTTTTTTAGCTTTAAATTTTTTAGCTAATAAGAGACCATAGCTTTCAGCCTCACCATGAGTAATTGTTGGCGCGTCCTCTACGATTAAAACATTTTTCCCTTTAATTAATTCTGGCTGAGAAAGTTTTGTTTCTGATTTAGCTTGAATAATTTTTGCCTTTTGATTTAAAAGACGAATATTCTCAATCATCTTTCTGGCTGATTTTTTTGAAGCGGTCGAAATTTTTGAAATAATAACTAAATCAGAAAGAATTAAATTTATAGCGCTTGGCCAATAATTAAGCTCATCACCAACCCGATGTGGATCTGCCACTGTAATATAGAAATTTGGTTGAATAAAGGAAAAATCATTATTACCCCCATCCCACAAGATAATCTCAGCCTCTTTTTCTGCTGCTTTTAAAATCTTTTGATAATCAATGCCGGCATAAATTGAAGCACCGTCCTCAAGATATGGCTCGTATTCCTCTCTTTCTTCAATGGTTGCTCGATAATAATTTAAATCTTCGTAAGTAGAAAATTTTTGAACCTCCTGTCTTTTCAAATTAGGATCGTAGGGCATGGGATGACGGATAACAGCCACCCGATAATCCCTTTTTCTTAAGATTTTTAAAACGGTTCTCGAAACCATCGATTTGCCAGCTCCGGTCCTCGTTGCACAAACAGCAATAACCTTTCTTCTCGAAATAATCATCGTTTGTCTCGGTCCTAATAATCTAAAACTCGCCCCTACCGCCATAGCTGAAGAAGCAAGGTTCATAATTTTTTGGTAAGAAACATCGGAATAAGAGAAGACAATTTCATCAACTTTAAATTTTTTCACTAATTTAACTAAATCTTTTTCTGGATAAATAGGAATGCCTCGCGGATAGAGTTTGCCAGCTAAAGAAGCTGGATAATGTCTCTTTTCAATGCCGGGAATTTGAGCAGCGGTAAAACAGACGACTCTATATTCAGGGTTGTCTTTAAAATAAACTAAAAAATTATGAAAATCTCGTCCGGCCGCACCAATGATAATAATTTTTTTAATTTTTTGTAGCATCGTTTTTTGATTCTTCTTTATTTTTGAGTTTCTTATTTTTTTTATCTGACACATCCACTGACAAAAGAGAAACGGATCCATTTTTGGTAACAGTGTTGATTTCTTTTTGTCCTTCTTGAATTGCCTCAGTAATTAACCTAGTAACAATTTCAATGGATTTGATAGCATCATCGTTGCCAGGAATAGGATAGTCAACTAAAGTTGGGTCACAATTGGTATCAACTAAACCAATACTTTTAATTTTGGCTTTTTTCGCTTCTCGAACGGCTGTCTTTTCATACCGAAGATCAATAATATAAATTGCTTCAGGAATTTTCTCTAAATTTCTTAAACCACCAACAAAATTATTTAATCGGTTGAGCTCTTTTTCTAACTTCATTCTTTCTTTTTTTGGATATTTATCCCATTCACCTGATTCTTTTTCTTCTTCCATTTTTTTTAATTTTTGAATTAACTGAGAAACCACAGAAAAATTTGTCAACAGACCAGCCAACCAACGCTCAACGATGTAGGGCATCTTGACTTCTTCAGCATATTTTTTGACAATGACTTGAGCGGCTGGTTTAGTGCCAACAAATAAAATCTGGCCATTTTGCTCAACAACCCTTTTAACAAAATCTAACACTTTAACTAGAGCTTGACGTGTTTTCTCTAAATCGATTAAATGAACATTATTTTTTATCGTGTATAAATATGGCGCCATTTTGGGATGGCACTTCCTTGCTTGATGACCAAAATGAACCATCGCCTCAAACAATTCTTCTTCGGTAGGAATATTAACCATAAATTTTAAGAAAAAGTTATTTTAATTTTAAGAAAAAAAGTATAACATATTATCATTGTTTGTCAAAATGAAAAAATTGTGTATAATTAGTTTATCAAAATAATATAATTTTCTTGTTTTCTGATACCAATATGAACGACTTTCTGTCACAAAGATTGACCCAGAGATCTAACAATTTCAACGTTCTCATAACAAAACAAGGCTTCTTTATATAAAATTATGGCAAAAAAAGAAAAAAATCAATACTATCCCTATCCAGAAGCAAAAATCATTTGTAGTTGCGGCAATGTCATGAAGGTCGGTTCAACAGTCAAAGAAATGCATGTCGAAATTTGTTCGCAATGTCATCCTTTTTATACGGGGAAACAAAAATTTATTGACACGGCTGGTCAATTAGAAAAGTTTCAGAAACGATTAGCAAAGAAAAAATTGCTGGAGAAAAAAGAAGGAAAGAAAAAATGACAATTGAAGAACTAAAAAATAAAATAAAAAAAATGGAACAGGATTTTAATGATCCCCAAGTTTTTAATTGTCCTGAAAAATTAGCTGTCCTTCAAAAAGAATATCAAAAAATAAAAAAGACATTAGTTGTTTTAGAAAAGATTGAAAAAATTAAAAAAGAAATTAATGAGACAGAAAAAATTTTAAACGAAGACCGTGATGAAGAATTACTAGTCTTAGCCGAAAAAGAGTTGGAAAGGTTAAAAAAAGAAAAAGAAAAGCTAGAAAAAGAACTTGCCGGAGAAGAAAAATTAGAAAACAAAAGTGTGATAGTGGAAATCCGAGCCGGTACTGGCGGCGAAGAAGCGGCTCTTTTCGCCGCTGATTTATTCCGAATGTATTCAAAATTTGCCGAAAAGCAAGGTTGGACAACAGAATTATTTTCTACCAATCGTACCGGCATCGGTGGTTTTAAAGAAGTCATTTTTAGAGTTTCTGGCCAAAATGTCTGGCTAAACTTAAAAAATGAAGCCGGCGTTCATCGTGTCCAAAGAATTCCAGTGACCGAAAAATCAGGACGAATTCACACTTCGACTGCTTCGGTGGCCATTTTACCAGAAGCAAATGAAAGTGAAATATCTATTAGACCAGAAGATTTAAAAATTGAAACCTTTCGTGCCTCCGCCAAAGGTGGTCAAAATGTCCAGAAGGTAGAAAGTGCAGTGCGGATCACTCATTTACCAACTGGCCTGACTGTCTCCTGTCAAGAAGAAAGATCGCAGGCAAGAAATAAAGAAAAGGCTTTAAAAATTTTACGCACCAGGCTGTTAGCTCAAGAACAAGAAAAAAAAGAAAAAGAAATCAGTCAAACTAGAAAAGAGCAAATCAAAAAGGCTGAACGGGCAGATAAAATCCGTACTTATAATTTTCCCCAAAATCGTGTCACTGACCATCGACTGAATAAATCTTGGTATAATTTAGCTGAAATTATGGACGGAAATTTAGAGGAAATTGTGGAGGAATTTAAAAAATAATTATTGGTTTATCGTCTAAAACTAATGTGTTAACACGTTAATTATTGATTAAAAAATGTTTTAATAAATTTTTTGATTTTAATTGTGACGATGGTTTAATAATTAACTCTGTTGTTTTTTGAAATAATACCTAGCCAACTTTTCCCTGGTAAAAATTTTATTTCTTTGCCATTCTCATCATAAAAGCGCGTCCGACCTGCTTCTTTGAGCCACCGACTATTGATAACGTGGCCGTTTTGAAAAACCCTCGCCTCACCTTGGCCGGTCAGTTTAATTTTGCGTCGCCCTTCAGCATCAATGATCGTCATCTCTATGTATTGAAGAATTAAATTTTTAACTCTTAATTCTTGACCATCTTTATCTAAATAAATTTTTCCGTTTTGCCAATATTGATATTCATTATTTTTTGAATCGTACTGCCATTTGACTTGATAAATCGGAGAAAAGGCAAGGTTGATTTTTTCTATTTTTCCCTTTGCCAATTCTTTTTCCTCAAATAACCAGGGCGCAAATTTCGCTTCTGGATTAATTTTTTGCTCGGTTAAAAATTTTTCTATTGACTCTTTTTTTATATAAAGATTGTGCGGGGCAGGTTCACTACTTCGATAAAAATATTTTCCCTGCCAACTAATTTCATTAAGGTCGAAGAGTTTATAAAAGCCCTGTTTTAATTTAAAAAGAACATCTGCCGAACCACCGGCATGAATAAATAATGCTTTGTACTCCTCGGCAATTTCGGCAAAATAAGACCGAGCTGATCGGATTGGTCCTAAATTTTCCGGTAAATTATCTAAATCAAAAATGGCTAAAAAACGAGTCACACCTCCTTCAACTGGTACTTCATAGATTATTGAGGCTAAAGAAAGATTTGGTTTTGGAGCACCTGATAAATTTTCCAAAATCACTGTCACGGGTAACAGACTCTCTTTATTTCGTTCAACAGTCGAACCATCGAGAAGACGGTTATTTTTTCCTTCTCCCTGCTTATCTCCCTGCTCGTTACTTAAGACTGGAGACTGATTCTCAATTTGATTAAAATAAATTTTTGGTTGATGGAAAAGATAACTATTCAACCATAAGAAAAGAATTAGGGAAAAAACAATAATTAATAAAAAGAGGGAAATTTTCGTCATTGACTTTCTTCTTTTTTACTCCCTGGTGTTTGGGGAATTGATGTCTCCTCTTTTCCTTCACTAACTACCTCTTCTCCTTTGATTTCTTCTTTTTCGACTTTTGGCGCAGAAACGCTAACAACCACGTCTTCTAAATTATGAAGAACCCGAATAGTGGTTGGAGTTTTTAGGTCTTTAATTCTAATCAAATCATTTAATTCACGCAATAAGGAAAGATCAACTTCTATTTCATGAATCAAGTCTTTTGGTAAACATTCTATTTTAATTTTCGTCAATTGATGAACAAGAATACCTCCCTTTTCTTTAACGGCTGGGGCCTCACCAAGAAATTTCAAATCAACTTCAACAGTTACTTTTTCTTTTTCTTTCACTTGATAAAAATCAATATGAGAAATTTTTTCTGTTAAAGGATCGTATTGAATGTCATGAATTAAGGCTTTAACTGGCAATTGATCGTCAATTATTAAGTCAATTAAAGTGCTCTCACCGGTCTGTTTAAAAATCTTTTCAAATGGTATCTTTTCAACTTCGATCGCTTGAGGCGTCTTCCCGTGACCATAAAGAATGGCTGGAATCAAACCGGCTTTGCGCAATTTTTTGACTTTTTTGCCAAAAATTTTTCTTGATTTTACTTTAAGAGTTGGCATAAAATTAAAAATTATTTTTTATTATACCCTGCCTTCTTTTTTTGTCAATGTTTGATGAATAATTGCACTCTGAACAAGACCAAGGGAAAGACAATTCATTATTAAAGCACTCCCCCCATAACTAATAAAGGGCAAGGGAATACCAATAATTGGTAAAAGACCCAAGTTCATGCTGACATTAATGATAGCCTGAATCAAAATATTAAACGCTAAACCAAGAATAAGAAAAAAACTAAAATCATCATAAATATTTCTTGCCACCTTAATCATTTTTAAAAAAAACGTTAAAAATAAAACAAGGAGGGAGCCTGCCCCCAAAAAACCAAACTCTTCAGCCAAGGCGGCAAAAATAAAATCTGTCTGACTGGCTGGTAAAAATCTTAATTGGGCCTGAGAACCAGCACCAATCCCTCGACCAAAAAGACCGCCAGCACCAATGGCAATTTTGGCTTGAGCAATTTGGTAGCCCCGACCTAACGGATCTGAGGTTGGAGAAAGAAAAGTTATAATTCTTGCTTTCTGATAATCTTTAAAAAGAAAATGCCAGAAAAAAAGGAAAATTAAAAAGAGAATCAGAAAAATATAGCCTAGATATTTAATTTTCTTAAGGTTCAAAATCATCATTAATAACCAAACGGCACAGATGACCAAGGCTGAACCAAAGTCTGGTTGAAGTAAAATAGGAAAAACAAGAGAGAATAAAATCACAAAACTGAAGAATAAGTCTTTCAACCTCAGTCCTTTTTTTAATTTTTCAGATAAAATTTTCGCTAAAACAATAATTAAGACAATTTTTGCCAATTCCACTGGTTGAAAATAAACCGGACCGAAAAAAAACCAACCCTTAACGCCGTGAAAACTTTTTCCGAAAATTAAAACTAAAATCAAGAGAAGAAGTGTTAAAAAATAAAGTAAATAGGCAGAAAAGTTGAGAAGTCGGAAATCAATCAAACTAAAAAGAAAAAAAAGAAAGAGACCGAAAAGAATAAAAATCAGATGTCTAATAAAAATACTGGCGGCGTTTTTTTCTAAACCTAAAGAAAGGCTATAATGAATAACCAAGCTGAAAATTAAAATCAGAACAAATAAAAAAAATATTGTCCAGTCAAATGATTTAAACTTTCTGATTAGGGCGGTGAAAATTGACATATTTTAATCTTTTTTTTGTTGAAAGATCGAACTCATAAAAGAGAGAGGATCGAAAACGTTAATTTCAGGTAAAACTTTTATCTCTGAAACAAAGGAAAAGGACGATGGCCAAATAATTTTTACTTCTCTTTCTTCTTGGCTAAAAATTTCTTTAAGATTTGTTCGTTCGATAGCCACAATTTCTTGTCCTTGATAAAGTAAGACAATTAAATTAATTTGCCAAAAATTATAAATGGTCGAATTAATAAACTGAAAAGTAGTAACATCTCTTTCTTCTTCTCCTTGGGCGGGTAGATATTTAAGATTTTTAATCAAAAATTGTTTTGGAACTTCTAAAAGATATTTTTTTTCTTGACGAAGACGTTGCCACTCAATTTCTTCAATTTGACAAGTCAAATTAAGTGGCGGTTCGTTAATTTGATGATTAAAAATGATTAAAAATTTTTCTTCGTTTGGTAAAAGAAACTTTGTCATTGAAGGTGACTCGCCCTTGGACCAAATAAAATGATATTTCAACGAACGAGCATACCAATTTTGATTGGGATTTTTAACTAAACAAATCAAATGATATCTACCACGACCAAGAGGAATGGCTTTACTATAAATAATTTCTGGCATTAAAGGGGTAATACTTTTATGAAGTTTTTCATAGTTGATGTTGACTAACCGCCCTAATTCTTTTTCCATTTCTTGATACTCTTTACTTTGAATAAGATAAAGAGTAAAATGATAGAAAAAATAGAACCAAATGAGAAGATCAATGATTATGAAGGTGGCAAAAAATATCTTTTTCAGCAATCTCTTTTTGGTGATTAAAAAATGAGCAATTCTCAATTTTTTAAGAGTTATCTCTTCGTCCATAGGAAGATTTGATAGCTTTTAATAAAATAGTTATAATATTATAACAATTATATCTTATTAATAAAATTTGTAAAACTTATGATTCAAACAAGCAAAGATGTTTTATTTCTTGTTTTAGGCATTTCGATTTTAGTTGTTTCTTTTTTCCTTATCTTGTTATTGTATTATCTGATGAAATTTTTCCGAGAATGTTATAAAGTAAGTAAGTCTTTCTCAAAAATTACTGATCGAATTAATGAAACAACAAAAATAGTCAAAGAAAAGGGGCGACAATTTACTTTACTCCCTCTTTTAAGTGAAGCGATACGAACGATCATTGAATTTTTAAAAGAAATGAAAAGAAAAAAGGAAGAAAAAAGAGAAGAGGTAGAGCAAGAAAGTAAAAAATAAGACGAGGTAATCAATTTCTATATATAAAATGAGTTAGAAACTAATTAATTATCAATCTTTCTTTGCTTTATTGGAAGAAAAGAAATATTTTTCGTTTTAAATTTTTCCTATGGCTTTTACCCATCTCCATCTTCATTCACATTATAGTTTACTCGACGGATTAATAAAAATAGATCAGCTGATTGAAAGAGTAAAAAAAGAAAAGATGAAAGCGGTAGCCTTGACCGACCATGGTGTAATGTATGGAGCGATTGAATTTTATAAAAAAGCAAAAGAGGCTGAGGTTAAACCAATCATTGGTGTAGAGGCTTACCTAGCGCCAAACGGTCGATTCTCTAAAAGGGCCAAAATTGATGACAAGCCTTTTCATCTAACTCTACTAGCAAAAAATGAAGAGGGTTATAAGAACCTAATCAAATTAACTAGCCTTGGCCATCTTGAGGGATTTTATTATAAACCGAGAATCGATTTTGAACTTTTAAGACTGTATTCAAAGGGGTTAATTGCTCTTTCTGGTTGCCTTCAGGGAGAAATTCCACAAATGATTTTAATGAAAAAAAGGCAAGAAATTAATTATTCGCTTTCTCGTTATAAAGAAATTTTTGGTGAAGATTTTTACTTAGAAGTTCAGGCTCATAATTTTCCCGAACAAATCGAGGTTAATAAAGAATTATTTGCTTTAGCCAAAAAATTTAATTTAAAGGTGGTGGCCACCAATGATACTCATTATTTAGATAAAGAAGACGCTGAAATTCAAGACATTCTTCTCTGTTTACAGACGAAAAAAAAGTTAAACGATAAAGAGAGGTTAAAAATGTCAAGTAATGATTTTTATTTCCGATCCGAAGAGGAAATGATAGATTTTTTCAAAGAAAATCCAGAGGCAATCATTCATACCCAGGAGATTGTAGAGAAATGTAATTTAGAGATTGAACTTGGCAAAATTAAGTTTCCTAAATTTCCTTTAAAAAATAACGAGTCAGCCGATGAATATTTAAAAAAATTATGTTATGAAAAATTAAAAATAAAATACCCTAAAGGTGAAAAAGAAGTTATTCAAAGATTAGAATATGAATTAGAAATTATTAAAAAAACTGGTTTTGCTACTTATTTTTTAATTGTCCATGACTTTGTCAGTTGGGCGAAGAAAAATAAAATTATGGTTGGTCCAGGCCGTGGCAGTGCCGCTAGTTCAATTGTTTCTTATATTCTAGATATCACTTCAGTCGATCCTTTAAAATATGATTTAATTTTTGAAAGATTTTTAAATCCAGAAAGAATCTCGGCGCCAGATATTGATTTAGATTTTGCTGATACGAGAAGAGATGAAGTTATTCATTATATAGAAAATAAATACGGTAAAGACAATGTCGCTCAAATTATTACTTTTGGTACGATGGCTGCTCGAGTCGCTATTCGCGATGTTGGTCGGGTTCTTGGCCTGCCTTATAATTTTTGTGACCGATTGGCAAAGACGGTTCCGCCATTTTTTTCTTTAGATGAAGCTTTAAAAAAAGTAAAAGATTTAAGAGATACTTATCTAGAAAATCCTGAAGCGCGGAAGATTATTGATATAGCCAAAAAATTAGAAGGAGTTGCCAGACATGCTTCGACACATGCCTGTGGTGTTGTTATCACTCCCGAACCATTAAATAATTTTTTACCTACTCAATACGATGTCTCTCAAGAAAAAAAAGTTCTTATTTCTCAGTATTCAATGCATTCAATCGAAGATTTGGGTCTTTTGAAAATCGATCTTCTTGGTCTAAAAAATCTGACTATTTTAGAGACAACTATTAAATTGATTGAGAGTCGGGGAGGAAAATTAGAAATAGAAAAAATTTCTTTTAATGATAAAAAAACTTTTGAAATTTTAAAAACTGGGGCAACGGTTGGCATTTTTCAATTAGAAAGCGAGGGAATGAGAAAATATTTAGTCGAACTTCAACCCACAACTTTTGAAGATATTGTCGCTATGATTGCTCTTTATCGACCTGGGCCAATGGAACTAATTCCAAAATATATTACTGGCAAACATACAAAAAGAATTACTTATCTCCATCCAAAACTTAAACCAATTTTAGAAAAAACTTATGGCGTGGCTGTTTATCAAGAACAAATTTTAGAAATTGCCAAAGAGCTGGCTGGTTTTTCGTTAGCTGAAGCTGATATTCTGAGAAAGGCTATTGGCAAGAAAATTCCTGGCCTCCTGAAAGAGCAACGGAATAAATTTATTGAAGGTTGTCTGGCTAAAAAAATTGATCGAAAAATCGCAGAAGAGATCTTTAACTTTATTGAACCTTTCGCCGGTTATGCTTTTAATCGAGC
Organism: Patescibacteria group bacterium; assembly: GCA_026417895.1. Classification (NCBI taxonomy): domain Bacteria; species Patescibacteria group bacterium. Next base: position 50,938 of record JAOACJ010000009.1, read on the forward strand.
CCATGCTGTCTGCTATGCCACCATTGCTTATCAAACTGCCTATCTTAAAGCTAATTGGCCAGTTGAGTTTATAACAGCTTTACTTATTTCTGATGCCGGTGATTTAGATCGAATGGCTATTGAAATAGAAGAAGCCCGAAGATTAAATATTGAGGTTTTGCCACCCGATATTAATGAGAGTCGAGAAAATTTCACAATTGTTGAAAAAGAGGGTAAGAAAGCAATCAGGTTTGGTTTGATGGCTATAAAAAATGTCGGCGAAAACGTGGCAAAAGCCATTATTCAGGAAAGAGATGAAAATGGTCTTTATCAAAGTTTTACTGATTTTCTTAGTCGTGTACCGTTACAGTATCTTAATAAAAAATCTTTGGAAAGTTTAATCAAGGGTGGCGCCTTGGATCGATTTGGCCATCGAGGAAATCTTTTAGAAAATTTAAGTGAAGCCTTAGCCTTTGCCAAAAAAAGTCAAAAGGAAAAAAACTCTCCCCAAAAAACACTCTTTGGTAATTTTAACTCTCATCAATCTTGCCCTTCTTTTCCATTAAAAAATAATAAAAATCTTTCTTTTCAAGAAATACTTTGTTTAGAAAAAGAATTTTTGGGCCTTTATATTTCTGGACACCCCCTCCAGGATTTTAAAAATTTAGAAAATAAAAAAATTACTCCCTGCGCCAAGCTTAACGAATTAAAAGAAAATCAAATCGTCAAAGTAGTCGGCGTCATCACTAAAATTAAAAAAGTCATTGCTCAGTCTCAGGAACCAATGCTTTTTGTGAAAATTGAAGATCTCTCTGGTAACGTAGAATTATTAGTTTTCCCTGCCGTTTTAAAAGAATCATCACTCCTTTGGCAAGAGAATAAAATTATTCTTGCCGAAGGAAGAATTTCTGAAAAAGAAGGAGAGCCAAAGGTCATTGTTCAAAAGGCAAAAGAGATAGAGGTCTTGATATAAATTTTCGAGACAAATTTATAGATTGAAATTATGGCTTTCTACAATCCTCATAAAAAAATTGCTCTTTTCTTTCTTTTTTCGATGTGCGGTGTTTTGACTTTAACTCTTATTTTTTTCTTCATTCAAGAAGGAAGGGTTATAATTAAAATTGTCCCAAGGCCCGAAGAGATATTTTTAGAAAAAACAATCAAAATACCAGACGATTTGCCTGGTGAAGTGTTAGAAATTAATTTAGACAAAGAAATAACCTCTACCCCAAAAGCTAGTCTGGAGGTTGAATCAATTGCTAGAGGTGAGGTAGAAATTGTTAACAATTCTCGTCAGAATCAAACTTTAGTTAGGACGACCAGACTTCTTTCGCCGGCCGGTATTCTTTTCCGTTTAGATCAACAGGTTCTTGTGCCAGCCAAAGGAAAAGTTAGAGCTAAAGTTTATGCTGATCAACCTGGTCGAGCGAGTGAAATCGGTCCAACCAGATTTACTATTCCAGGCCTCTCGCCGGCCTTACAAAAATTAATCTTTGCCGAAAGTTACGAGAAAATGACCGGTGGAATAAAAAAAATAGGCTTAGTAACGGAAAGGGATATTGAGGAGGCAAAATCGATCCTTGAAGAAAGTCTTAATCAAGAAGCAGAAGAAAAAATTCAAGAAAAAATTAAAGAAAAATTAGGAGAAATTATTGGCTGGAAAATTATTTTGGGCGATAAAGTTCTCAATGTTACCACCGAAGCAAAACCAAATCAAGAGGTGAGCGAATTTAAAACCAAAGGAAAAATAAGGGTTGGTTTAGTGGCGATAAGAGAAAAGGACTTATTAAATCTTGCCAAAAATTTTCTAGAGAAAAGCATTCCTCTTGATAAAAAATTAGAGAGTTTCGACGAGAAAAGTTTAAAATATAATCTAAAAAGTTTTAATCTAAAGGATAAAAGGGCGGAGATAGAAATGAAAATTAAGGGCAAAACAATTCTTCAAAAAAATTCGGCTATTTTCGATGTAGAAAAAATTAAAAATTTAGAAAAGAATGCTTTAAAAAATTATTTAGAGCAATATAAAGAAATTAATTCGGTAAAAATTTATTTTTCACCTTTTTGGAAAAAGAGAGTACCTAGTAAAAAAGAACTAATTGAAATAAAAATCGAACAATCTCTTTAATAAATTTATTACTGATAAAATTCTATGATTAATTTAGAAATTTTACGTCATTCAACTAGTCATTTGATGGCTGCTGCTGTTTTAGCGCTTTTTCCTGAAGCAAAATTTGGCATAGGACCGGTCATTGAAAATGGTTTTTATTATGATTTCGAATTAGAAAGAACACTCAGATCAGATGATTTAGAAAAAATTGAAAAGAAAATGAAAGAGCTTATTAAAGAAGACTTAAGATTTGAAAAAAAAGAAATGCCACTTGAAGAAGCAATGGAATTATTTAAGAAATTAAATCAACCCTATAAAATAGAACTTTTAGAAGATTTAAAAAAGTATGGCACAACCGATGAAAATCTCAAATCTCAAATCTCAAATCTCAAACCTCAGAAAACTGTGACAATTTATCAACTGGGAAATTTTATTGATCTTTGTCGCGGACCGCATCTTAAATCGACTAAAGAAATTGGCGTTTTTAAACTTTTAAAAGTTGCTGGCGCTTATTGGCGGGGTGATGAAAAAAATAAAATGTTGCAAAGAATTTATGGGACAGCCTTTTTTACTCAAGAAGAGCTAAATGATTATCTAAAAAATCTGGAAGAGACAGAAAAAAGAGATCACCGAGAATTGGGTAAAAATTTAGATTTTTATAGCTCGCCAGAGGAACTAGGCGCTGGTTTAATTTTATGGCATCCCAAAGGCGCTTTAGTTCGGAAAATGATTGAAGACTTTTGGAAGGAGGAACATAAAAAACGAGGCTATCAATTGGTTTATTCCCCTCATCTTGGCAAATTAAATTTATGGAAAAAATCTGGTCATTGGGATTTTTATCGAGATAATCTCTATTCACCCATAAAAATTGAAAATGAGGAATATCTTTTAAAGCCAATGAATTGCCCCTTTCATATTTTGATTTATCAATCACAAGTAAGAAGTTATCGCGATTTACCACTTCGTTATGCCGAATTGGGTACTGTCTATCGCTATGAACGTTCTGGGGTTCTTCACGGTTTAACAAGGGTTCGTGGCTTTACTCAAGATGATGCTCATATCTTTTGTACAACCGAACAATTAGAAAAAGAAATTGTTAATGTCCTAAAATTAGCTATTTTTATGATGAAAACTTTCGGCTTTAGAAATTACCAAGTCTTTCTTTCAACTCGGCCAGAAAAATCAATTGGCACTGACCAGATGTGGGAAAGGGCAACAAAAGCCCTTAAGAATGCTTTAGAAAAAACAAAGATAAAATACCAAATTGATCCAGGTGAGGGTGTCTTTTATGGTCCAAAGATTGATATTAAAACGATTGATGCCTTGGGTCGCGCCTGGCAGGGTCCAACCATTCAGGTCGACTTTAATTTCCCAGAAAGGTTTAATCTCTATTATATCGACAAAAATGGTAAGAAAATTCAGCCAGTCATGATTCACCGCACCGTCCTTGGCTCGATGGAAAGATTTTTTGGTTGCTTAATTGAACATTATGCTGGTGCTTTACCCCTCTGGCTTTCGCCGATTCAAATTTATTTAGCGCCAGTTGGTAAGGCTCATTGGCAAGCCAGCCAAAAATTAGGTCAAGAGTTCGAAAAATTAGGCTTACGAGTCTTGGTCGATCAGGCCCGCGAAACTATTTCTTATAAAGTCCGTAAAGCCGAACAACAGAAAATTCCTTACATTTTAGTCGTTGGCGACAAAGAGATTAAGGGAAAAACTTTAAATATCAGAGAACGGGGAAATAAGGTCAAAAAAATGACAAAGAAAAAATTTATTGAAAAAATTTTGAAAGAAATAGAAAGTAAAAAATAAAATGAAACATTCATTCAAAACAGGATTTAGTTTTGGCTTGACCTCGGGAATTATTACCACCCTCGGTTTGATGGTTGGTTTACACTCGGGCACACATTCAAAATTGATTGTCATTGGCGGCATTCTAACAATTGCTGTCGCCGATGCTTTTTCCGACGCTTTAGGCATCCATCTCTCTGAAGAGTCAGAAAATAAGCATTCTAGTCAAGAAATTTGGCAGTCAACTTTCGCTACATTTTTTGCTAAATTTATTTTTGCCTCCACATTTATTATCCCTCTTTTGTTGTTTAAACTTTCAACAGCTATTATCGTTAATATCATTTGGGGATTATCTTTACTGAGTCTTTTTAGCCTCATCATTGCTCAAAAGCAAAAGACAAAACGATGGAAGGTTGTCATCGAACACCTAATAATCGCGACGATTGTTATCAGTATCACTCATTATCTCGGTGATTTAATATCAAAAATATTTGATTAAACAAAATTTCTTACAAAAATCTATTTTACCACGTCTTAATGTGTTAACACGTTATGATTGATTTTTTATTATAGATTAATTAAAATAGTCAAAAAAGAATTGAAAATAAATATTATGAAATATCATCTCATCACTTACGGTTGTCAAATGAATAAATCTGATGCCGAGCGCATTGCCGCTCTTTTGGAAAAAATTGGTTATTCGCCAACGTCAAATAAAAATGAGGCAGATTTAATAGTCATTATTGTTTGTTCGGTGCGACAATCAGCTGTTGATCGTCTTTCTGGACAAATTCGAAATTTAGCTAAATTAAAAATTAAAAATTCAAAATTAAAAATTTTACTAACGGGGTGTCTTTTACCAAAAGATAAAGAAAAATTAAAGAGCCAAGTTGATCTAATTTTTGAAATTAATCAGCTCCCAAATTTACCCCTGATTCTCTCTCGTCTCGAAGGAAATTCTAAAAATAAAAAAATTAAAAATTTAAAATTAAAAATTACAAATTATTTAGAGATTAAACCTAAATTTTCAACCTTTCCTATTGCTTACATCCCTATTATGACTGGCTGTAATAATTTTTGTACCTACTGCGTTGTGCCTTATACGCGGGGTCGAGAAGTCTCAAGACCGGCAAAAGAAATCATTGACGAAGTGAAAGAATTAATTAAAAAAGGATATAAAATGATTATTCTCTTGGGCCAGAATGTTAATTCTTATCAATCTCCAATTCAAAACTCCAAAGCCAAAATGCCGAATACCAAAAAAATAGATTTTCCAAAGTTGCTGAAAATGGTCAATAATTTGAAAGGTAATTTTTGGCTAACTTTTATTACCAGCCATCCGAAAGATTTATCAGATGAATTAATGAAAACAATGGCAAGATGTAAAAAAGTAATGCCTTATTTACATTTACCAGTCCAGTCAGGTGATAATGAAATTTTAAAAAAAATGAATCGTCAATATACGGCGACTGATTACAAAAATTTAGTCAAAAAAATAAAAAAGACTTTTGAAAAATATCGAAGGGGGTTAGAAAGAAATTTAAGTCTTTCCACAGATATTATTGTCGGTTTCCCCGGTGAAACTAAAAAACAGTTTGAAAATACCGCCAAATTAATGCGAGAAGTAAAATTTGATATGGCTTATATTGCTAAATACTCGCCTCGCCCCCAGACGGCAGCCTCAAAACTCAGGGACAACATCTCGATTAAAGAAAAGGAAAGGCGCTGGAAAATTTTAACTGAAATTTTACAAAAAACATCTTTAGAAAATAATAAAAAATATTTAGGAAAAGTAATACCAGTTCTTGTTGAAAATAAAAAAAATCACCTTCTTTTTGGTCAAACAAGAAGTTTTAAAAAAGTAAAAATGGAAAATCTATTAGAAAAGAAGCAAAAAATATCAATTGGTGATATGATCAAGGTTAAAATTAAGAAAATAAAGCCTTTTGGCTTAGAGGGTGTTGCTCTCGCGAAGTTTTCTTAAGGCCAAACAAAATATAGATATAAACACTTAAAATCAAAAAAATCAGAGGCACGATGTTCCAGAAAAAATTAAAACGAATAATCGTGTTGTAAAGCCCATGAAAACCAACAGCCAAAAAAAGACTGCCCGCAAGAATAAATTTTTTGTTTTTAGGTTGGAAAAACTTTACTTCCCCTAAATGATAGCCTATGATACCGCTGGCTAAAACATGCATTAAGGTTGGAGTGGCAAAACGAAGGACGATTAATTGCGGCCCACTCGAAAGCAAATAGAAAAAATTTTCAAAAAAAGCAAAACCAGTGGCGACGGTTACGGCGTAAACAAAACCATCTAATGGTTCATTAAAAACCTTACGGTCATAAACGCCCTCTTTCAGGATAAGATATTTAGCAAATTCTTCAATTAAACCATCAACGAAAAATGAGATAATAATGATATAAAAAAAATAGTTGACAGCAATTTTATCTAAAAAAAATTTTAATCCCTGGGCCAAAACTAAGGTCGGCAAAGCAATCATAATTCCCAGTAAGAAAACTCTTAAAATTTCCTTGATTGGCTCTGGGTTTTTTTTATCAATTCTTCGAGCAATAAAAAGCCAAAAAAGACTTGGCAAAAAAGAAAGGGATAAAATTAAAACATATTTATTCATCGAGTGGTAAAATTTTAATCTTTAAAGAAACTGTGAGGGAGAGAGAAAGTCTAATTTTTATCTCATTATCGCCAATTGTTTTAATTGGTTCAAATTTTTCAATTTGTTCTTCTCGAATAAAAATATCTTTCTCTTTTAATTGAGTGACAATTCTTTCGGCGTTAATCGAACCATAAAGCTTACCTTCAGGATTAACTTTTTCTTTAAAAACTAATTCTAATTCTTTTATTTTTTGAGCAATTAGTTGAGTCTTTTTTTCTTCTCTCTTTTTTCTTTCTTCTTCTAAAGTTTTTTTTCTTTCAATTTTTTCGATCTCGTGTGGTGTGGCTAAAATCGCTAATTTCTTTGGTAGTAAAAAATTTCTGGCAAATCCATCAGCTACCTCTTTAATTTCATCTTTTTTGCCAAGATGATTGACGTCTTGTAATAAGATGACTCGCATAAAAATAGACTTAAAAATATATTCTCCTCCTCGCGGTTAAATATCACGATCAGTATAAAGAGCAGCGAGATAAAGAGCAGCGTGATAAAGAGCAGCGTGATAAAGAGCAGCCTTGTTATTGGTAATAAAGAGATGTCGAAAATATCTATAAGTATCTATCGGTATCAATCAATATCCATGAATATCTATCGATATCTATCAATATCTAAGGTATCTTGACTTTTTTGCAAATTTTGCTATCTTGAAAATGTCGGGTTAGTCGCCTCTTCGGCGACTAAATCCAAGCCCGACCATCCGCTGTAAGCGGATGATGGAGGAAAAAATGAGAAGTTTGACATTGTTGATAATCTTGTTGCATTTTCTTGTTTTCTCGACTTCGGCGGCGACCGCGCAAACATGGTGGACTTACGAGGAACTCGGTAACGCCGCGCCTTGTAAGGGGATCGAAACGGAAAACGGATATGTCCATACAGGGGGCACCTTTAACGTGCCGGGTGGAGGTTGTTACTTAGCAAAAACCAATAAAGTAACTGGTGCTCTTGACTGGTATCAATATTATCCCAGTCTCTTTTTCGAGCAAAGTTGGGGATATGATTTAGTCCAGACGCCAGATGGTGGCTTCGCTATTCTTTCTACCGATGATATGGGTTTCGGCAATGTCTTTAGACTGATTAGGACGAACCCGATGGGAGAAAGTTTGTGGAACAAATTGATTGCCCCTCAAAATCAAGCCGTTGCCGCTCCTTATTATCTCGTTCTTTTTTCGCCTGATTCTGGATTTATTATGGGCGGTCGAAACGATGGAGGAATTATTATGGCCCGGACGAACAAGTACGGGGAAACGCTATGGACGCGTCGCGGGGTGGCAAGAGAAAGTATTTACCGTTCTATGGAAGTCAGGGGCATAATAACAAAAACAAACACGATCATCTATCTCCTTGGTTTAGCAACTGTTGATTTGCCAACCGGACAAAGCATTTGGCGAAGTTTTTTGGCAACAATTAATGCTGCTGGACAAGTGATTAATAAAAGGGAATATGTTGACGAGTGGCAAAGAATGGTGCATTTATATGGTCAAACCTTTTTTCAACTTGATAATTCCGGCTTTCTAATAGCTGGTATAAGAGGCGTCGCAAGTTCTAGTGCAAATCCTGTTGAATCAATTTTTGTTTTTCTTTTGAAAACCGACTCTTTGAAAAATGAACTCTGGAGAAAGATGTATTTTTTACCAAGCATACACAGTGATTTTTACAGGTGTGGCGTCGAAAAAGTTTGGCAAAATGAAAATACGATTAATATTGCGGTTTGCTTTTATAATTCGTCATTGTTCCCGAAAGGGGGAATTATTACCACGGATTTAGAGGGCAATTTTCTAAACTGTATCACCTACTCCCATCCGATTTATACCTATGTTTCTTTAAGAGACGCTATGAAAACAAGTGATGGACACGCAGTTTTAGCTGGACGCTCTCCTCCAGCCGGACCCCCAGCTTATGTGACCCTTCTTAAAACTCCTTTAAGTGGCATTAGTGAAAATTCTTTTTTCTCTTCCCAATTCTCTACTCTTAAAGTTTTTCCCAATCCAAGCACCGGCTTAGTTAATTTTCACTTGCCAACTGGGTACAACAGCAGCAAAGTAAAAATCTATGATGCCACCGGAAGAATAGTCAAGACATTCGAATTTCAAAATCAATTTCGGGTGAAACTTTCACCCGGCATCTATCTCTGTGAGACCGCCGCTGAGACCGACGCAAAATTTAAGATTATCATCCTGGGACAATAAATATTGTCCCAGGTTTTTTTATTTTATTCAGGAGTTCCTGGTCCGCAATCAAGCTGCCAATCACACATAGAACAAGTTTTTTGAACCGCTCGATAGAAAATACAAGATCGGCTATCGCCTACTTTACAACTATCACAACGAGGATGGCTATAGGCACCGGCTATCTGGAAATCAGGTAAATAAGAAACACTACTTCGACAAGTACCCCAGAAAGTACCTCCTGTTAAACAAGGAGGTTGATCACAACTAATAGTCGAAGAACAACAAACCCCTCCGCAACATTGATACCCAGAAGGACAAGTTGGGGAGCTACAAACTTCTGTTGATAAATCTACACAATGTGGAATTGGACATTCGCTTGGATTATTTGGATCACAATTACAACACCGACCAGTACCGGTACAATAATAATAATCAGAATAAGGACAACATCTGTTTTCACAAGCGCAATGACCAGAAGAACAATTTGATACAGTACATGGAGTACCTGCTCGACAAAAACCACTAACACAAGTTTGAGTTCCGGGATAACTACATATACCAAAAGGAGGTGTAGGATCGTTGCCTTCACAGACCTCACCACAATTACGAATCCCATCACCACAAGAAGTAACCCAATTACCTGATAAGTTAGGATCACACTTTTGCCGGGCTATGCTTGGATGGCAACTATTGGGAATTACAGAAGCATTACTATCATCACAATCACCTCTTTGAATTGGACCGGTGTAATTTGGGTAATTCAGTGTATCTGCTTCTCTATAACCCGTACCAAGTTGAAGACAATCGGTGTCTAATGGATACCGACCCGCGATTTCAAAATTACCGAGATATTTGTCTGAATCAGAGTCGCGTACGCAAATTTTGGCAGGCATCCCATTAATACTATCTGGTCTATTCCAGCCAATCAAAATAGAAGGGTTGGTAGTATATGGACCAAAAACAATTTTTCCGGTGCCGGTCAAATCAACACCCTTGTTTGTTCCTTTGGTAGCAAAAATCAAATAAGCTGGTTTTTTCTCTTGCAAATTCAAAGGATTCACCCAGCCACTCAAGTTAACGGTGGCACTACCAATAACCAGTCGGCCAGTTTCTGTGCCAATAACTAAACCTCTCTCTGGACTCTGACTATCAGTAATTAAACTACAGGATTGAGTAAGAGTTAAATTACCAATCCATAATGGACAGGTGTTCTGAGGAGCCCAATCTAATTCCAGTTTATCTTCCCTCCCTTCTTTATTTTTTACCAAAAAATTTGTCCAAACAATTTCTTCTATTTCTTTAGGTAAAACTATTTCCGCCTGCCAAACTGATTCTTTTTCATCATAGCTCATAAACATCTCTTTTTCAAAATCTGGACGGGCAATGATTTTAAATTTCACCTCCGCTAAACCAGCTGGGTCTTCAATTTTGATTTTCGCCCAAATTTTTTCACCGCCCTTTACTTCCCTTGGCCGTTTGGAAAAAATACCGCCTAAAAATTTTGGATAAACACCTGGTGCCGAGGAAACACGAAAAGCATATTCACTGTTTTTTGGTTTCTCGGTCGGTTCAAAATGGTTCAGTTTTTCAATCTCTTCTTCGCTCAAAACATAGTTTTTTTGTTTTTCGACTTTGGAAGTTTGCCAAAAGAATAAACCTAAAACAACGAAAACCAAAATAATGATGAGAGGAATGATTTTTTTCATAGACGTAAAAGTTAATTTTTAATTTATTTTTTATCTCACTTTTAAGCCTGAAGTGTTTTGATCTGAAGCTAAATTGGTTGCCCGGCCCGGCCAATCAAAACGGGGAGCAATTAAACGATAGGAAACATTAATCGGGGCGGTGCCGTAAATGAGAAGTTGATTTTTTGTGGGTTGAAATTCATACCAAACTTGTGCCCGTCCCTCGGGTGTTAAATTCACCACTAAATCCTGCCAATTTTGACCAAAGGCTGTAATCTGGCGAAAAAGCCATAAATCAGAACCTTTTTCTGTTCGGTTAAAATCAATAGTCGCTAAATAAATTTGATTTTCAACTTCTGGCATTTGAAATTTGTCATTTGACATTTGTAAACGAAGTTTGCCCACCACCTCTTCTTTTAAACCAACCGTTGAATGGCCATAAGTGGCATATTTTATTCCTTCAATTTCATAAATTGGATCGATTTCATTGACTAAGAGCTTACCGGCCGGGCTTAAGGTCATAATAGGCGTTGATCCATAACCACCATCTTTATACCAAGCAAAAGTGCCACTGTTAGTAACAAAACGGATCCATTCACCAGAGCCCTGAGAATACAATCCTAGATCAGTCCCGGAGATGGCGTTCGTACCTTTTTGAATAATACCATTTCTTACATTGATCGCGCCATTGATATCTAATTTTTGAATCGGACTGGTTGTCCCGATGCCGACGTTGGTGCCGTTGTTAAACAAATTACTATCTGCGACCCAAGCACTTCCACTGTGTCTGAGCGTTTGACCAGTAGTTCCTGAAGGCAAAAGTCCTGAAGGTAGAGAACAAGTCAAGGTTGGTCCTACTGCCGTGACATATTGACCTGACGGACAAGCAGAAGGAAATGAAGTTAAACGTGCCCATGGAACCGAACCGCCTTGAAGAATGCCAGTCCACCTCACGTCACCACTTACATCTAATTTATATCCTGGACTGGTTGTTCCGATGCCGAGATTACCGGTCGGTAAAATTGTGAATCGATCATCGTTATTTGTTCCACTACCCCAGAAACGAAGGCTATTATTTGATTTATTCACATAAATAGCCCAATGATCATTAGTCCCTGTTCCATATTTAAGTTGCAACTCTGGATTTTCATTGGTGTCAGTATCAGTAATTCGCAAACGACAAGTTGTGCCACTTGGAGCAGTAAGTTCCATTCTTTCGGCTGGATTGACCGTCCCGATTCCTAATTGGCCATTAAATAAGACATTACCTGATTGAAGTGTTCCCGGTAAAGAACCTTGTAACCAAACCGGTCCGGGTAATTGGCCTTGTGGTGGTGGTTGGGTTGGCTCCTGCCAAGTCTGAGCCAAAACTGCAGGAATGGCTAAAAAGAAAAGTGATAAAGCCAGTAAAAAGAGTCGACCAAATAACCGGCTTTTTTTAAAGAAGAAAGTTGCTTTTTTCATAGGCGTAAAAGTTAATTTTTAATTTATCAATAGAAAAAATATTTAGGAAAAAAACTTTTGATTTTGCGCTGAAAATTTTTAAAAAAGCCTGACACCTCCACTTCAAAACCACTCGGAATAGGATTAGGTGCATTAATGATAAAATTAACATCAGAAGAGTTAGGATTGCAAATTTTTAATCGATGATAACGATCTGAACGAATTTCATAATTGACTAAAGGTGGGACAGTGGTGACAAAATCTAAGGGATCTATCTCTCCGCTTCTCTGCCAGGAAAAAAGAAGTACCTCTCCCCCAGGTGAAGAAGCGTTAACGCTGAGAGAGGCCGGATAGGCAAGATTTAAATCAAGATCTAATTGAAACGATTGATTGGTCGAAAGACTGACGGACCATGGCACAGTATTTGTGATCACGTTTACTAGTCCTAAAAGATAAGAAGAGTTATTGGGAAGGGTGTCAGAGTCAGTAAGGGTTAATGGATCAACTTTTTCTTGGTTAATTTTATAAAATGCTCTTTCAACACCACTTTCGGCCGCATAATAAGCCAATTCAGAAAAAGAAGTTGCCCGAACAATCTGTCCTTGACGAACCAAGACTTCACTCATCATTAAACCAGCGGCTAAAAGACTGCCTAAAATTAAGACGACCAGAAGTAAAGAAACGCCTGATTGAGATTGACTAAAGTTCATTTTTTTATTTTATCATTTTTTAACAATTTTTGCAATGAGAGTTTGAATTTTTGTGTTCTTTTATCTATTTTCTTTCCCCATATCTTTGAATGACGGTTTGTTGAAGGCTAAAAACTTGACCTTTGGCTTTTAATTCTAAAACAATTGTTACCCGTGGCTGAATTCTTGTTGTCGCATTAGAGGTAAAGGGGTCTTGGGAAGGGGAAATATAAAATTTAAGATCCGTCACTTCAACCTCACTACTCGTTAACGGCTGGTCCCCGCTACCACCAACATTTTTCATTATCTTATTACTACTGAAGCTGTAAACCACTGTCTGATTGGTTTGATAATTAATGAGTGCCAAAGTAGAAGTGGGTGAAGGAATTTGAGAGCCATAATGCAGATAATCGACTAAACCAGCGCGAATGTCTTTGGCGATGATAGAGAGTAAATAATTGGCCTCTTGTTGTAAACTAGAAAGTTCGGCTGATTTTCTTTGTGAGCCAATAGAAAAAGTATAAATACCAGTTGCCGCTAAAAAGACGAAAGCGATGATACTCACTGAAGTTAACATTTCAACTAAAGTAAAGCTAGATTTGTTGGTAAATTTTTCTTTTTTAGTTTTTGGATTATTGAATTTATTTTTCATCGCCAATTAGTCAGAATTTGTTGAAGGTTAATTGTCTGGTCGCCTGCTTTTGTTCGCCAAAGAACCTGCGAAGAAATTCTTATTTCATTGGGCGAAAGACTTGTAATCTGGAGTAACCGTTTATAAATCGTATTAGGTGAAGGACAGTGAAAATACCGGCCACTAGAAAGACAGAGACCACAATTTGTGCAATCTTTAATCGTTGAACCGCCAGAAAAAGAAGCTTGTGTTAAACTGGTTGAATCAGCATTGGCAATAAAACTTCCGGCACTTAAACCATAATTCCAATCATTGAGAGCCAACCAATTGCTGTCGCGAATTGCCCTCATTACCTCCATTCCCTCCCGTGCCAAACTGGTAGCAAGAAGTGCTTCACCACTTCTTCCGCCAATAGAATAAGAATAAGAGGCTAAAGCGATGATGCCTAATAAAGCTGTGACAATCAGAGTTGCCGCGACAATTGTCTCCACTAAAGTAAACCCCTTTTTCATAATATAAATTAAATTTGACATTTAATCACTCACCTCAATTTGTCCGGAAAGGCAATTAATTTTTACTTTCTTTTGTTCATTTGTCCGACTGTCTTGAAGGGTGATAGTTTGATTGGTTGAACAAGCGACGTTATTGACGTAAAGACTGGCTAAAGGCAAGGCGAAAACTTGATGTTGCGAAGAAAATGGATTGAAAAAAATATTTTTGGAAAGAGAGTAATTAAAAATTGCTTCACCACTATCATATAAATAGTCATTGTTAGTAGCAAAAAAAATATAGGTGTTGTTATTGGGCAAATAAACACCATAACCACGGGGCAAACTACTGTCCATTTGTTGAGCACTTAAAGCCAAACTTTGGGCTTGTTTTAAAATACTGGCTAAACGCCGAGCATCTAATAAAACTAATTCTTTCCTTTCTTTAATCCGATAATTAACATAACCAATCCCTAAAATTAAAACAGTAATTGTCATCACCACCATCATTTCGATAAAAGTAAAGCCTCTTCTCATATTTATATTTTTCCAAAAAAAGACAAAAAAATCAAATCACCAAAAAATAGGGTCATTACGCCGCCAACAGCTAAAAATGGGCCAAGAGGAATTTTAGAGGTCAACTTTTTTTGATGAGTGATGAGAAGAATTAAAGAGGCAAAACCACCGAGTAGATAAGAAATGACTAAAACAACTAAAATTTTTGGCCAAGCAAAGGTTAAACCCAATAGCAAACCTAAACGTAAATCACCTTCGCCAATTCCTTTTTTCGCCGTCAAAAGATATTGAAGAAGAAAAAACCCAAAACCAAAAAAACCGCCGAGCAGAAGAGTAGTTAAGTGATAAGTTGTTGAGTTAATGAGTAAAAGGTTAAGGAGAAAAATGACAATGGTTGCTGGAATAACAACAGTATCTTCGATTAACATATATTTCAAATCATAGACAAAAATAAAAACCATCACTGTTAGAAAAAGCCAATCGCGAAGAAGGAAAATTGAAAATTGAAAATTGGAAATTGGAAATTGGGGATAGATGGATAAAAATTGATGAGATAATTTCAAAGAGGCCAATAAAAATAAAGCGCCTGTTGTCAGTTCAATTAATGGATATTGCCAGGAAATTTTTGCTTGACAATAGCGGCACCTACCCTTTAAAAATAAAAAGGAAAAAAGCGGAATTAAATCAAAAAAAGAAAGCCGGTGTTGACAAGCCGGACAAAAGGAATAGCCAAAAAGGCTCTTTTTTTGTGACAAACGATAAATCAGGCAATTTAAAAAACTGCCAATGGCTAAACCAAACAAAAACGAGAAAAGGGCAAATAAGAAAACCATGAAATCTTAAAATTATAGCAATTTTAATAAAAAAAACAATTATTTCACTTCTTTAACGGAAATAACTGGTGATAAAAATGAAAAAATTTTCTACCTTATCCCAACTGGTGTTGCGTAGCGGTTACCTGCGGGATAGCCACCGGTATCTTTCTCTAAACAAAAATAGATGTTGTAGTTATCGCCTGCGGCCGTACCAACAAAAGCATAGTTTGTACCATAAAGATAACCAGTACAATTAGCTGGATTGGGTGGAACAACGAAGTAAATAGTACCCGATGAAGTACAAGGGGCAAAATTAGCAGTTGAACCGCCAACCAGACATTGACCTGAAATGTTCATAGTTGTTGAGATGTTTGGATACCGACCTACTTCACTATAAAAACTTTCTAAT
>JAOACJ010000010.1 GCA_026417895.1 Patescibacteria group bacterium
CCAACCGGTTAATTTGGCAGCTAATCTAACATTTTGACCGGCCCGACCAATAGCTAAAGAAAGTTGATCGGGTTTAACTTTTACAGCAATAATTTTCTTTTCTTCGTCAATAATTTTTGCTTCAGAAATTTTTGCTGGGGCTAAAGCATTGGTAACAAATTTAATCGGATTGTCAGTATATTCAATAATATCAATTTTCTCACCACCCAACTCAGCAATAATGGTTTGAATTCTTGAACCCCTTTGTCCAATACAACTGCCAATTGGATCAATGCCTTTTTCAGTTGTCCACACTGCTACTTTTGAACGACTACCAGCTTCCCTGGCAATAGCCTTAATTTCTACTACTCGGTTAGCAACTTCCGGTACTTCAGTTCTAAAAAGTTCACTAAGAATATCTGGGTGAGCACGAGAAACAATGACTTCCGGGCTACGCGTTCCTTTCTTAACTTCTGAAATGTAGACTTTGATTCTCTGCCCTGGTAAATATTTTTCTCCTTTAATCTGCTCGCTCAAAGGAAGTATAGCTGTCACTTTATCTAAATCAACAAAAACATTATTTTTCTCTTTTCGTTGAATGAGGCCAGAAACAATTTTTCCTTCCTGGGCTTTAAATTCTTGATAAATAACCTCTTTTTCTGCTTCTCTTAATTTCTGAATAATTACTTGTTTGGCTGCTTGGGCAGCCACTCGACCAAAGGAAGTAGGAATTTCTAGCTCTCTTTTAATTTCTTCACCGACTTTTACATTCTTTTTAATTTTTTTTGCCTCGCTTAAGGTTATTTCTTTTTTTGGATTAAATTTTTTTTCTTCCAGCTTTTCAGGTCCTTTATTTATTTCTGGCTGCACCGCCAATGATGCTTCAGGGATGACATCCCTTTTCTTTCTTTCTGAATCAGTTGATGTCTTCACCTCTTCAGGATCTGCGACCACGGTTTTTACATCGAAGACTTTGATGGTACCAGTCTTCAAATCAAACTCAACTTTAATATTTTGGTTTTTTTGCCCAAAATCCCGTCGATAGGCGGTGGCTAACGCTGATTCAATTGCTTCAATAACTTTTTCTTGGGGTAAATCTTTTTCCCGACAAATCTCTTCAATGACTGGCATTAAATTGCCAAGTTGCATAAATTTGATAAAAATTAAAGACTAGATTTTAAAACTAGTCTATCTTGCTAGTTTAACAAATTAAAAAATTAAAATCAAGTTTAGATTTCCACAGCCTGATGATGACGAATGAGAGGTTGGTTCTGATTCAGTTCGATAGCCACTAAATCAACACGCCAATTTTCCTCTTGAATTTTTTTCTCCATCAAATAACTATAAATCGCTTTTTTCAACCTTTTCTTTTTATAAAAATGAAATTCTTCTTCCGGTAGGCCAAGTTTTTGACTACTTTTTAATTTTACCTCAACGAAAACTAATTGTTTTTTATCTTTAGCAATTAAATCTATTTCACCAAATTTATTTTGAAAATTTCTTTCAATAATCTTATATTTTTTCTTCCTTAAAAATTCTTCGGCCATTCTTTCGCCAAGACTCCCTAATTGTCTTTTTTTGGTTGTCATTATTTTTTAACCAAAACCAAACCAAAGTGGTAGGGGCCAGCGGCAAATTCTTTTTCCAAAGCAAAACCTAAAGAAAGGGCTAAATTTTTTACTTCTTCTGGCTTAACTCTTAATTCAACTGGTGGACCAAGAGGAGAAGCGGTTTTACCCCAATCAGCAAGAAAAATTTTACCATTTTTCCTTAAAATCCGATGAGCTTCTTTTAAAATAATATCGTGTTTTTTTGTCTGAAAAAACAAGTTAGTAATAATAACAAAATCAACGCTTTCTTCGGCTAATTTTGTTGATTGATAAACCTCTAAGTCAGCCCAACGTGTTTCAATATTTTTAAAACCATGAAGTCGAGATAAATTCGAAACGGCCTGAAGAACTGATTTTAAAATATCAAAGGCATAGACAAAACCATCTTTACCAACTAATTTGGCAGCCTGAAGTGAAAAATAACCTTTAGCCCCACAACCAAAATCAGCCACCTTCATCTTTTCCTCAATACCAGCAGTTTTTAAAACTTCCTCAGCGTTCATCAATTCCGCCCCTCCAGGAATTTTTGAAGGTAAAATCATATCTTTTTATTTTAATCGAAAACTTCGACGATGACAAGGGCAGGGCTTATATTTTCGCAGTTGCTGATAATGTTCTTTAGTGCCGTATCCTTTATTTTGGGCAAAATGATATTGAGGAAACTTTTTGTCTAGATTTATCATCAAATGATCTCGATAAACCTTGGCTAAAATGGAAGCGGCGGCACAGGAAAAAATTTTTCTATCAGCCTGAACAATTGAAAAGTAAGGAATTTTTAAGCTCTTTAAATTGATTCTGCCGTCAATCAAAAGATACTCTGGTTTAATTCTTAATTTTCTCACGGCTCTTTTAATAACTTCTTGGTTAGCCCAATTAATGCCTTTTTGATCAATTGTCCTGGCGCCAATTTTGGCCACGCTCCAGGCCAAAACATTTTTTTTAATCTCTGAAGATAATTTTTCTCTTATTTTCGGTCTCAGTAATTTGGAATCTTGAATTTGTCTGAACCAGCGATTTTTGACTTTTGATTTTGAGAAAATCACGGCCGCGGCAACTATTGGTCCGGCTAAGGCCCCACGACCAGCCTCATCTAAACCGGCCACATATCTAAACCCTTTTCGCCAAAGATTTCTCTCAAATTTTAAACCCGGCATTAAAGCAATTTAAATTTATTAATTTCTAAACCAAATCGATAACCCAAAAATTCAGCCGCTTTGCGACAGTAAATCATTCGTTGGGTAAAAATTTCAAAATATTCAATGAGGGGACAAAATTCAGTATCGACTTGAAGGGTCAATTTAATTTCTTTATTTTTTTTGTCAATTTTTAATTTTGACTCTTGAACAGCATAGTTAACGCGGTCATGGAGATCGGCTTTAATTTTTTTCAAATCTTTCTCTCTCACTCTTGATCGATGGACGTCACTTTTATCAGCCAAAACAGTGACGGCTGAAACAGCATTAGTAAATTCCATTTCTTGACGGTCGTGATTAGCAATGGCTTGAAGAAGTATTGTCAACTCGACCGGAGAAAATTGCTGATGAAAAATTTGACTAAAGAGTAGGGCCGCCCAGAGATGATGACCGGAACGAGATAAAAAATTGCCAATGTCATGACAAAAACCGGCAATAGCTGAAAGTTCCTGTTCTTTTTTAGTAAGACCGATTTCTTTGGCAACATTTCTTGCTCGATCAGCCACTAAATGGGCGTGTCTCTGACCATGATCAGTATGACCAATGGCGGTTAAGGCAATGTCAGTTTGTCTGATAAATTCTAAAATATAAGGATTTTTTTTAACTTTGGAAAAACTAATCATAGAAACTTATTTTATTTTAACAAAAATAATAGTTTTTGTCTTGATCTTTATTTTTCCTTAAGATGACAATATTTTTTAAAAATTTCTTTTACTTTTTCCAATTTTTCTTCCTGAACAAAAATATAATCGGTTTCGTAAGTAGAAACATACAAAATACTAATCCCGGCTTTAGCCAAAATTGTTGATAAGAAAGAAACAATCCCTGTCAAAGAAAACCCTAGCGGTCCCTTCACTTGAAAAACGCGCCAATTTTTTTCTGCCAAAACGCCGCCAGGAATTTTATTTTCAGAACAAAGAATGGAAAGTTCATCGGGTGTTTTGTTAATAGAGAAAAATTCACTTTCAATCGCCCAGTCCGGAATTGAATGATTTTTATCAAAATGACAAATCCCTAATTTTTCAGGTAGAAGAAAAAGGGTAAATTTTTTTAATTTTTTCTGTTTTGTTTGCATTTTTTTACCATAACTTAAATATTATTGGCGGTGTGTATTTGAAAAATCCGAACCGATTTCATTAACGGGCTCGGCGGGCGGAATTCCCCCCGAACCCCTATTCCGCTCGCCTCACCCTGAAGCGGAAGCGAAAAGGACGATTTCAAGTTTTTCCTTAGCGGCACATTATTTTTTATCAAAATCTATTTTCTCTTTTTTTTACAAGCCTTAACCATGCAATGATTATTCCCGCGATAATAATTACAATAATTACTGCAATTATTGGCAATTTTTTTAAAAATTTTGATTCTGTTTTAATTCCACTTTCCGGTGCGCTTGGTGTAATCCCGACCTCTTTTTCATCAGACCCTTCCCAATTAATATTCTCGGCATTTCTTAAGCTAAGCCAAGATTCTATTTCTTCGCCCACATCAAGGGACCCAGCTTGAGAAAGTTTGTTACTATTCGCCTCAGCTTTTTCTCCCCCCTTCACTTTTATTGTTTCCCCGGTTGCTTTAGATTTAAAATCAACCTCGCCTTCAAAAACTTTCAAAATTGATTTTCCATTTTTTCCTCACATACAAAAGTTGTTCCTTTAATACCAGCCACTGCTTGGTTCATTTCTATTTCAAATGTTCCGTCTTTGACCATTTTCTTGACATTGGCCCAAATATTGCCAGCCACCAGCTTAAGCTTACTTTCTTTTTCCGGTGGAGAACTTACAACGATTTCTGACTCCGGACCAAGTACAAAAGTACTCATATCCACAAATGAAAGTATTACTTTACTGTCTTCTTCGGTGATAATATGGGCATCAACAGGTATAACATCATCCATTTTAAGCGGCCGTCTGACACCATCAATTTCAATATCTACCTGACCCGTCATTCCAGCCACTCTGACACCAGCATCAACATGTTTTTTCGGTACTTCAACATCAGTGGGTTTAGAAATTGCTGATTGTGGTTTAGCAATTGGCACTACCATATAAGAGACTTTGTTTACAATATAAGTACAGCGGGTTTGTGTGCCACTTTTCTCTTCTATACCAGTGGAAGATTTATAATTGGGAAATTTATAATACCATTCACCGTTATTTGTTTTACAAAAAAAATTCAAAACTACATGGTCCTTGATGACTTGCCCTTGGAAAGTGCCGGATTCAGTACCTCGGTACCAACCACCCCCTCCTCTTTTATCAGTATTAGAAACACTCTTATCTATCTTGTAATTTCCGCTTATTTTGCCGGTTTCTTTATCATATACTCCCTCTAGTTTGATAATCCCGTCGCCAGTAAAAGTTTGTGCCCCAAGCTTATAAGAGATGCTAGTTCGGTAATTACCGTCGCTAACATTAGAAAGTTTTCCGTCTCTGACGGCGGCAGGATAAAACGTAAAAAGAATTTTATAGTCTTTGTCTATTGGGGCCGGATCATCGGGAGTATACATCCTATAAACAGGATAAACTAAATCAAAATCTTCCTGCGGCCAAGGCGGTTCTTCGGCTAAAACAAAAGAAATCTGACCGATTAAAAAAGTTAATATCGCTATTAAAAGAAAAAAGGGGTTTTCATAAATTTATATAAGCTTATTATAGATCTTTAATTTTAATTTACAACGCTCCACCTCCAAGCAGAAGGAAAGGACGATTTCAAGTTTTTCTTTGGCAGCAAATTCTTTAATTATTCTTCTTCAAAATAATCTGAATCTATTTTTTTAATGTCGTAACTAGTTATTTTTGTAACTCCAATGTCATTTTCAATCATTAATTGAGCCAACATATCTCCATCAATCAAAATTACTTTATGGGGAATTGTTTTAACATAATCTAGGGCGTCTTTTGTAAAAGTTGAGGTTGTTATAAATACACCCTTGCTGGCGTGTTGACCAGCCAAACTTCCAACGAAATTTCTAACCTCTTTTGATCCAACTACATTATCCCATCTCTTTGCTTGAATATATATAACATCAAGACCAAGCTTATCTTCTTTTATTATTCCATCTATACCACCATCTCCGCTTTGACCAATAGCCTGACCAGCATCCTTTAAGGAGCCACCATATCCCATTCTAATTAATAAATCAACGACTAGTTTTTCAAAAAATCGTGGGGATGATTGTTTTACCAGATTTAATAACTCTTGAGATAAATCTTTTTTAATTCTTTGATAACCATATTCCAATAATTCCTGTGGTGTCTGTTTTAATCCTTCTTCTTGTTTTTCTTCCTCTTTGTCTCGGCGAAGATTTCTAAATTCAATAAACTGCGGGAATTGTTCTAAAAATTTAGTATTTATTTCCGGAGGGTTCTTACTTAAAACATCTAGCCCTAAATCAGTAATTTTGAAAAATGATCTTCGTGTAGATTCAAGCAATCCGGCTTTCTTTAAATACGTACGCGCCCAACCAACACGGTTATCAAAAACATACTGTTGGCCACTTGGTAGAAGTTCTTTCCTTTGTTGTTCATTTAATTTAAACAGATTAGCTAGATGTTCGATAGCTTCTCTAATTGAGTGTTCATTTTTATCAGAGGCAAATTTAAGAAGAGGAAGCATTATTGATTGATAATCTGGTATATTCATAAGTTTTATTTTAATAAACTTCTATTAACACTCCAAGCGCCTTAGCAATTTTTGCCATAATTTGGACACTTGGCCGATTGGGTGTGCCACTTTCGATTTTTATAAGCTTTGTGTATTAGGATTTTCTAATTGGCGGTGGGGGTGGGATTTGAACCCACGATCACCTTAAGGGTGATACCGCATTTCGAGTGCGGCGCCTTCAACCACTCAGCCACCCCACCCTTTTAAATTTTCTCAGATTTTGCAGAAAAATCAAGATTTTTTGTTACTAGAAGAGAACCAATAATTATCCAGAATAAAATCGCCAAGTCATTTTTAAAATAAGAGGTATCAACGAGGCTGTGGATTAAAATTACTATTACGGCCGACAAAATTGAGGCAATTAATAATTTGTTGTGCTGACGGGATTTTAAATTTCCCATTTCCAAATTCCAAATTTCAAACAATTTCTGAAAACCTATTTGAAAAAAATTCAAAATAATCATTAAGAAGGTAATTAAGCCAAAAATTCCTAATTCAGACCAAAGGGCTAAAAATAGATTATGAGGATAGGGGTGGGTTTCTTTGGAAATAATTTCTCCGGTTGGTAAGGTTAGTGGTTTTTGATATAAGGGGATTAATTTTTGATAGCCACGTAAGCCAGCGCCAAAAATTGGTCTTTCTTTCAAAAGTTTAAAGACTCCTTGCCAAATGTTTAAGCGAAGCTGACCAGATAAATCTTGAAAAGTAATTTTGGGCCAAAGATAGCTTTGCCAAGGAGAGAAAAAAAGTAGAAAGTAGAAAGTAGAAAGTAGAACCAAAATAAAAATCAATTTCTGGTTTTTTCTTAAAATAATCAAAAAATAAAAAATTAAGCCAACGACAATACCTAAAATCGCACCCTCGGAACGAGCAAAAATGATGGCTAAAATTGATAAAACAGAAATGAAAAAGTAGTAAATAGAAGGTGGAAACTTTTTATCTTTGAGACCTTCTAAAAACTGACCAAGAAACAATAAGATCAAGGGACTAAGATAAAGACCTAAAAAATTTGACTGAGGAAATGGACCGGTTGCTCGCCAAATCGGTTTTAAAGGATACTGCCAGGCTTCTAAACTCAACATTCCGCCACCAAAAATTTTCTGACCAATCGCCCAAAGAGAAATATAGAGCGCCGAGAAGCTCAAAAAGAAAAAGACAAAATTTAAATCTTTTTTTGTTTTGATTAAATCTAAAAAAATAATTAATAATAAAATTGGTTCTAAAAAATAAGCTCGCCAATGACCAAGGGCTAACCATTGATCAGGCGAGAAAAAGACGGCTATTAAACTGACCAAAAGCCATAGCAAAATTAGCCAAAACCAATTATTTCTTTTGCAATTTTGACTTGTAATTTTGATATTTGATTTTTGATCTTTGATTTTATTTATAAACCAATAGGCAAATAAAATCAGAATCATTATTTCTAATAACGTGGTCGGCAAACCAAAAATTCTCAATCTTATCTGGTAGGTTGGCAAACTAGCAAGGATTAAAAATAAAAACCATTTCATCTTTTTATTTTATCATTTCCCTTTCTTTTGCCAATCTGGTATAATAAAACAATGACTCAAGAAAAAAAATCAAATTGGTTCAGTACTATTATCAGTGTTATCATCGCCTCTTTTTTGATTATTCTCATTGCTTTTCTTTTAAGATTTTTAGAAAAAACCTTGATCAAAGAAGTGGAAGCGAAAACTTTAGATTATGCAGCCAGAAAAATTGAACAAAAACCAATTGAAATTATTAAGCTAAAAGCAGGAAAAAGTATCACTTTTGAAGTCAAGTTTAAAAATGTTGGTCAAAAAAATTGGTTAAAAGGTAAGGTTTTTTTAAAATCCCTTGCCTCTCCAAAAAGTTCCTTTACTCATCCTTTTTGGCCTCAATTTAATGTCCCTTATATTGTAAAATGGGGAGTACCTGTGGGTCAGACAGGCACTCTTCGCTTTGCTTTAAGAGCACCAGAAACGAATGGTCTTTATTGGGAAAAATTTCAACTTTTTGTCAATCAAAGCCAAATTCCAGGTGGTGAGATAGAAATAGGTATCAATGTCTATGGAGGGAAAAACCCTTCACTACCTTCAACTAATCAAAACAGTACTCCTTCAGGTGGAATTTTTTGGGAAACCATTAGTCCTAATTATCAAATTCAAGAAGAGATAAAATATCAAGAACCAAAAATTAGAGTTGGACTTCTTTATAGTGAAGAAGAGTCAACACAAGACGAGGATCTTTCTCATCTGCCCATTAAAATTAAAACTCTCAATCAAGAACCTTACGAAATTCGACTCATCAAAGAAGATTATCGTCTGCTTTTAGTTCAAAGTCAAGGCGAAGAAATAGAAATTGATTTTGATTTTCAAAATAAAAGGTATTTAGTAAAAAACCAGGGACAACTTTTTGCTAATACTGATTCGCCACTTCTTTTTTCACCTTTATTTGACACAACTATTTTTAAAATTACTTCTTGGCAACGAGGACCATTCTGGGGCCTCCCGGTTAATGACAATGAATATCGCGGTCTTTTAGAAATTCGTTTTAATCCTTCAACTAATCGTCTATGGTTAATCAATGAACTACCTATTGAAGAATATATGAAAGGGGTGGCTGAGGTCCAAGACTATTATCCTTACGAAATGCTCAAAGCTCAAAAAATTGCTGCCCGGACTTATGCTTTTTTCCGTTTTCTTTTCCCAAAATATACTCAAGTACCGGATGGCGAAGGGCCAATTTTTACTGTTCGCGCCACTCAAGCCGATCAGGTCTATCGTGGTTACAACTGGGAAAAACGCTCGCCCAATACGCAGAGGGCCGTAGAAGAAACAAGGGGGATGATTATGATTTATGAAAACCAACCTATTTTGGCTTATTATTTCGCCCGTTCTGATGGCCGAACGCGTTCTTCTTGCGAAGCAAGAATGACAAAAGAATGTTTACCTTATCTTGTTTCTGTTCCTGACCCGCCTGGCCAAGGAAAGACTTTAAAGGGTCATGGGGTGGGAATGCCTCAGCAAGGTGCCCGTATTGCTGCTGAACAAGGCGCTTTGTTCCATCAAATTTTAAGATATTACTATCCAGGCGTAGAAATAAAAAAGGTTTGGTAAAAATTGAAACAATGTAGACAATTTTTTGTCTCTATTTTTTTTATTTTAAAAAAGCGGGTAACGGGAATTGAACCCGTATCTTCACCTTGGAAGGGTGACATAATAACCGTTATACGATACCCGCTTTATTTTAATTAAAAATTTTCTTTGATTTGACCACCTAATAATTTGACAATTCTGGTACTTGAATTTACCTTCTCTGTTCCAACTCCAGCTATGACCTTAATTTTATATTTCCGACAAACTTCTTTTTCTTTTTCTGGTAAGTTATCAAAATTTCTATCACCACCTTTGGCAAGAATAATCTCGCAATCAGGATTTTTCTCAGCTAGCATTTTCAGAGTTTCAGCCACTGAAATATCTTTATCAATGGCCAAAATAACTTTATCGACGCATTTTAATTCTTGAACAATCATCATTCTTTCATTTTCGTCTAAAATAATCTGACCCTTTTTAATCAGCTGCTGTTTATCATTGTCAACAATTACCCAAAGTTCATCGCCAAGTTTTTTTGCCTCTTTTAAGTGACTAAGATGACCGCCGTGAAGGGGGTTAAAAAATCCGGAAACAATGACAATTTTCTTCTTCATCTCAGTTTTAACTATATTTTTTTCAAAAACTTTAAAAAAAGATAAGCGATGAAGCCACCTGTTAAAGCCGTGACAAATTGAGGCCAACCCATCATCGAAGCAACTTTGACTGCCAGAGGATTTTTCAGGAAAAAATTAACCAAAATCTGGCTCGATAAAAATAAAAAAAGAAATTTCAAAAAAGAGGCGGTAACGACGCCCAGCCAGTAATTCTTTCTAAAAAATAAATTAAAAGTCACAACCAAAATTGCATTGCCTATCATAATAAAAGGAATCATTGGCGCTAAAACAAAAGGTAAAAGTCCGATAGAAAGGGAAATGAGGCTAGGTAGTAGACCAACCAAAAGGGCACTGGAAGAACCTAAAAGAACAGTGGCAAGAAAAAGTAAAGCATTGACAATTGGACCAGTTATAAACTGAATTTTAAAAAGTGGAGCTAAAATTGATAAACTAAGAAAAATGACAAATTGAACTAAGGTCAAAATTTTTTCTTTTTCTAAAATCAAATTTTTTATTTTCGCCATATTTTTAATTTCTTAAAATTTTAATTTTTTCTTTCTTTTTAGGCAGGTATTTAGTGTGAGTTAAGAGATGAATCTCTTGGATTGTTTTTTCTTGATAAACTTTCTTGACAATCGGATTAAGATGGGCAATTTTTATCTCTTTTTTTTGATCAATTTGATATAAACCTTCGGCTCTTTTCTCTCTAATTTTATCATTAACTGGTAGGGGTTGTCCACCGCCACCTAGACAGCCACCCGGACAAGCCATCACTTCAATGTAATCAAAAATTTTTGGATTCTTCTTGAATGTTTTTAAAATTTTTTGAATATTTTTTAAACCATTAACAACCGCTACTTTTATTTCTTTTTGGCCAATTTTGATCTTTGTCATTTTAATCCCCTTCAGTCCTCTTATTTTTTGCCAATCAATTTTAACCAAATCTTGACGAGTGAACTTCTGGTAAAGACTTCGAAGGGCTGATTCCATAACGCCACCGCTGGTACCATAAATCACCCCTGCCCCTGAGGGCCAGCCAAGTGGTAAATCAGGTTGAAGAGGCTTGATTTTCTTTAAATCAATTTGATATTTTTTAAAAAGATAAATTAATTCTCGAGTCGTCAAAACATGATCAACTGGTGGAATACCTTTAATCTTTAATTCTGGCCGATTGATTTCGTATTTTTTAGCCGTGCAGGGCATAATAGAAACAACAGTAATTTTTCTCGGATTGATTTTTTCCTTTTGAGCAAAATAGTTTTTAATCAAACCACCCAAAATAATATGAGGTGATCTTACGGTTGTTAAATAGGGAATCAATTTAGGTTGATAAACCTCGACAAACCTCACCCAAGCTGGACAACAAGCAGTAAAAAGTGGTAAATTTTTATTTTCTTCTAATCTTTCAATTAATTCGTTAACCTCTTCAGTAGTAGTAAAGTCAGCTCCAACAGCAGTGTCAAAAACAAAATCAAAGCCAAGTTTTTTTAAACCGGCTGTCAATTGATTGGTTAAATTTTCACCATAGGAAAAGCCAAAAGCTTCGCCAATAGTCGAACGAATTGAGGGAGCAAATTGAGCAATAAGAATTTTCTTCTTTTTGCGAAACGGTTCTTCTATCTTTTCAAATTCTGTATCAGATTCAATTGCCCCAGATGGACAATGGATAAGACATTGACCACAATAAAGACAACTATTCTTGCGGGAAGGTATAACTTCAATATCTGCTCCTTTATTTTTAATGGCTAAAAAATCAACTGGACAAGCCTCAAGACAATTTCGACAGTCAATACATTTTGTCCCATCAAGAATTACTGGTCCAAATTGATAAATTTTTCTTTGACTCTTTCGATCAGAAAATCTGGTAATTTTTACCCGATAATCTTTGGCTAATTTTAATAATTGACAATTAAAGCGCCAAACACAATCATTACATTCTTCTTCATGTTGGGCGAAAATAAGTTCTAAATTAAACTTCCTTGCTCGTCTAATCCTTAGCGACTCAGTTTTTATCTCCATTCCCTCCTCAACTTCTGTTGAACAAGCGGTCGCTAGGTTTTTTCTACCTTTTATTTCCACCAGACAAATTCGACAATTGGCCTTTTTTTTCAAATCTGGATGAAAACAAAGAGTAGGAATGACAAAACCATTTTTTTGCGCCACCTCTAAAACTGTTTGCCCCTTTTTGGCGATTATCTTTTTTCCATTAAGAATAACTTTTATCTTTTGATCCATATTTTACCAATTAAACTCTCAAAAGAAGTGGTCACTGCTTGACCAAAGGGACAAAAACTTGTTTCTTTTAAAAGAAAAAAAATGGCCTTTAATAAAAGCCAATCAATTTTCTTTTTACTTAAAATCTCCCGCAGACGATAAACTCCTTCTCGACAAGGCACACATAAACCACAATTTTCTTGATAAAAAAAATTGGCCCATTTTTTCATCAGAGAAATTAAATTAGTTCTTTTTAAATCATAAATAATAATCCCGGCTGTACCACCAACCCTTCTATCTAATTCTTTATCGGTGATAATCTCACCGCTTGCTCCACCACCAATTTGAAGAAAAAAACGAAAGGTCGGAAAATTATCCGTTGCTTTTAAAATCTGCTTGACCGAAAAATCAACTGGTAATTCATAAACACCAGGATTTTTTGCTTTACCACTAATGGAATAAAAACGATGATTTTTGTA
Organism: Patescibacteria group bacterium; assembly: GCA_026417895.1. Taxonomy (NCBI): domain Bacteria; species Patescibacteria group bacterium. The sequence goes on from JAOACJ010000010.1 coordinate 12,827, forward strand.
TTGATTCCTGGCAATTTTACTCACCCAAAAAAATGTTTCGACATTGTTAATTAAAGTCGGATAGCCAAAAAGTCCTTTTTCTGTTGGATAGGGTGGACGGGGGCGTGGCTCGTTTCTTTTTTCTTCCAAAGAATTTAAAAGTGTTGTTTCTTCGCCATTCAAATAGCCACCAGTTTTTTTGACAAGATAAATCGGCGCTTGGCCGATTATTTTCTTCAATTGATTTTTAAATTTTTGATAATAATCTTGGCGCAAATAAAAAATAGCTTCTTGGGCGCCAACTGTCTTTAAAGCAATTTTAATACCATTTATCACTTCTTCTGGCCAGTTTTTTAAAATAAAACCATCTTTATATACACCCGGTTCGCCCTCTGAAGCATTACAGATGACATATTTTTTTTCGCTTTTTGCTTTTTTAACCGCTTGCCATTTTAACCAAGTCGGAAAAGCCGCTCCACCCCGACCAGTGAGGTTGGTTTTTTTTAATTTGATAATAATATCTTGACTCATTAAGAAAATGATAATCCTTTTTTATTTTTAGTCAACCAAAATATTTTTTTCGCTGGTTTTTTTATTGCTCTAAAATAAAAAATCGGGGTGGCCGGACTCGAACCGGCGACCTTCTGCTCCCAAAGCAGACGCTCTAACCAACTGAGCCACACCCCGTTACCCTAGCCATGGTCAATGAACTTTGAAGCGATAACAGTCAAATTTCAAAACTTCTAACTTCTATCTTCTAAATTCTGATTTACCACTTACTTTTTCGAATGCCAATCAAAAAACCAAGATGATTAACAAAAATATGAAGAAAAAAATTTAAAATTAAAGCTAAAAAAACAAATCTCACTGATGGTCGCCAAAGCAAGGAGATAAAAATTAAAGCACCGCTGGTATAGTCAATTTGATCAAAAGGAATCCATTTCTGGCCGGGCGGAATACCTATCCTCCTTTTAAAAAAACTTTTTATTAAATCACCAAAAAGAGCGCCGAAACCTAAAAGAAAGCCAATGGATAAAAAATTTTTTGAGTAATCAAAAAAAGAAATTTCTTGAAAAAATTTAAAAGAAAAAAGTAATCTTTGCAAAAAGGCAATCAAAAAAGCTGCCAAAATGCCTCGACAAAAACCTCCTAAAGTTTTATGAGAGCCAAAAATTTTCTCAGAAATAGGAAGATCTAAAAATCTTTTGAAAATTGAGGCGGCAATATTAGCTGCATAGGCTGGGAGAAAAAACCAAATTATTTTTAAGAAGATCATTTTTCTTTTGGCGTTCTAAAATAATCAAGAGCAGTGAAAGCCATAATTAAACAGGTTATATAACCAATCGAATTTTTATAAGGAGAATTAATAATAAAAAGGGCAAGGGTGGTATAAACAAAATAAGAATTGATCGTCGTGCTTGGCCGTCGACCAGGCAGACAAAACTTTTTATTTTTTAAACTGTGCTTGATAATCGAAGAAATAATTAAAAGGGTAGCAATTAAAAAAGCAATTTCAAGGGGGAGGGAAAATTCTTTTAAAACAAAAAGTGGAATAGCTGCAGCATAACTTAATAAGAGGTCTGCTAAACCATCTAGAAAATCTCCTAATTTCGAAGTCAAATTAAAACGTCGAGCCAAATCGCCATCTAAAAGATCAGTGGCGACGCCAATTAAAAAAATGATAAAAGCTGTGGCTCGTTGATGAACAAAAATAAAATAGAAGACGAAAGGAGACAAAATAATTCGTGTAATTGTTAAACTATTAACGAGATAAAAAAGAATTCTATTTTTTTTCTCTAGGCCATTCATCTGTTTTTCTTGAAAATGCCGAGGGGCAGAATCGAACTGCCGACGCCAGGATTTTCAGTCCTGCGCTCTACCACTGAGCTACCTCGGCTTTAAATATAGAAATTTGAGATATTATATCAAAAAAGTATAAATTTTTCAACATTACAAAGTGGGCGGTGTAGGATTCGAACCTACCACCTCTTCGGTGTAAACGAAGCGCTCTTACCAAACTGAGCTAACCGCCCTTTTAAAGGCCAGGAGGGGATTTGCACCCCTGTATAGCGGTTTTGCAGACCGCTGCCTTACTCCTTGGCTACCTGGCCATTTTTAAAAATTATTTTTCTGAAGATCCTAAAGATTCTCGCACAAGCTTATTAATCTTTTGGCTAACTTCGTAGGGATTTTTAATATCACGAAAAATAAATCTTTCCTTGGCGCCGGCTGTCTGAATATAAACATTACCAAACCTGAAAAGAGTTGGAAAAAAGCCTTTACTCTCGGCCATAATATCTTGAACTCTAATTAATGGTTGTTTTGATAAAGTTCGGCTAAAAAGTCCAGCTTGTTCAACATCAATAATCTGTTTATTAGTAACAACCCAAAGGTCGAAATAATAATCAATCCAAGCATGAAAAAGAGAAATCCAAGTAAAAAGAAGATATAAACTCGCCACCAAAACTAAAAGAGGATAAACAATTTTATCGGCTAGAAGGTGGGGAAAATAAATTTTCAAAACGAAGTAGGTTAAAAATGGCAAAGAACCCAAGAGAAGAGAGTTTAAAATTTTTTTAAAAAAAATAAACCAATGACGACGGAGAAAGAAAATCACTTTTTCGTCTAAATCAAGTTGAAGAAGGTCTCTTCTTAGTTTCATAACAAAATTATTTAAAATTAAGTGGCCATTCTAATTCTATTTTTGGAATCTGAAAAGAAAAAAATGGTTGACGCCAGTTAATTTTAATGATTTCTTGGTAAGAGGCAAAAATAATAATTGTCAAAATGGCCAAAAAAAGAAAAGAGGCAAAAACTGTTTCCGTATCTAAACTACCAAATCTGAAAAGGTGATAGAAGTTAAACAAAACATAAAGTAGACAGACAAAAAGTAAAGCAAAATAAATGAATAAAAAGATATAAAGAGAAACTTCCATAAGTTTAGAATTTTTAAAGCAGTTTTTGCTGTATTTGACCAAAGTATTCTCTGGCAGCTTGGGTAGCTATCCGACCGCGCGGCGTGCGGTCTAGAAAACCCAGTTGGATTAGATATGGTTCATAAATTTCTTCTAAAGTTTCTTCTTCTTCGCCTAAGGCAGCAGCTAATGTTTTAATACCTGTTGGCCCACCCTGAAATTTTTCAATGATAATTTTTAAAAATTTACGATCGGTCGGTGTCAAACCCATTTCATCAATTTCTAAAAGGTCAAGAGCTTCTTTAGCTAAGGAAAGATCAATTTTTTCTTTTTCTTTAACTTGTGCATAATCTCTGACTCTTTTTAAAAGCCGATTAGCAACGCGAGGCGTCTTTCTCGCTCTTTTGGCAATCTCTTGAATGGCTTTTTGGTCTAAAGAAAGGTTTAAAATTTTAGCTGAACGAGTAACAATTTTTTCTAGGTCTTTTTCTTCATAAAAATCTAAATTATAGGTCACACCAAATCGATCTCTTAATGGTGGTGTTAAAAGACTTGGCCGAGTAGTGGCACCAATTAAAGTAAAAGGAGGTAAGTCAATTCTTAAGGTTTCAGCCATTGGCCCTCGACCAACGACTAAATCTAAATGATATTCTTCCATCGAAGGATATAAAACTTCTTCAATTAAAGGGTTCAAACGATGAATTTCGTCAATAAAAAGAATTTCGCCTTCAGAAAGATTAGCTAAAATGGCGGCTAAATCACCGGCTCTTTCAATAGCTGAACCAGACGTGACGCGAATTTTTGCTCCTAATTCATAAGCAACGATAAAGGCTAAAGTCGTCTTACCTAAACCCGGCCCGCCACAAAAAAGAATATGCTCAACTGTCTCATTTCTTTTTTTGGCTGCCTTAAGAAAAATCTCTAAATTTCTTTTTATTTTTTCTTGGCCAATAAATTCTGAAAGTTTTTTTGGTCTGAGCGATGAGTCAAGAAAATTATCTTCTTTATTTTTTTGAGGATTGAAAATTTTTTCTAATTTATTTTTTATTTTTTCCATCTTTTTATTCTAATTAAACCAGAGCAAGGAACAATTTCTATCCCTCTTTTTTCCAATTCGTCTAAAAATAAATTCATTCCCAAAGAATCAGAAGAAATATGGCCGGCAATAATAACATTAAGATGGGCCTTCTCGGCTTGTTTCTTGTGGGTCTCACTAATATGCATACCAACAATCGTACCAATACCAGCCCGCGAAAGATAATGATAAATTTCTGGAGCGCCTTCAGTGCCGCCGGTTGTCTCTAAAAGAACAACTTTTCCGGTCCGATTATCAAGCGAGCCAGTAAAAAGACGTGGGCCGGCGCCAATTTTTATGGCTTCTTGATATTCAGGAATACTTTTTAAAAGCTTCAAAACGTCAGAAATATATTCTGGTCTCTCTTTTTCAATTTTTTCTTTTAAAAAACGAGTAACTAAATTATCACAAACTGTATGAAGACACATAAAACCATAACCCAAAAGTCGAGCGGCGTCAACTTCACGATTATGGTTAGTCGGTGAAAGTTTTCTTGCCACTTCATCAATTCTTACTTTGAGTAAACTTTCAGCAATGTGAATTGGAATGCCATAACTAGCCAAAATGTCCACTTGCATCTTCATCACTTCATCTAAGCCAGCCAGAGCTCTGCCAGATGGGTGATGAGAAATAATTAAATCAAATTTCCCTAAGCGATCAGCCAAAAGTAATTCGCTCACGCCAATATCAATACCGACTAAAACTTTCTTAATTTTCTTTCGTGTTGGGACTAAAATTCTTGTATCAGTATAAGGATTTTTTAATTTTTCTAAATCAAATTCTTCTCTTTCTTCTTGAGACATTTTTTCATATTTTTCCTTAACCCTCTTCAACATTTTGGTAATCTCTGTTTTACCTCTTAAATCAGCCTCTATGCCCATTTTAATGGCTAATTGATAGATTTGTTCTTGGGTCATAAATTTCATTTAATCATTTCAAACGCTTAAAGACATAAACATTTTAACAAATTCTTGAAGTCTTGGCAAGGGAAGAGCTTTTGTTATAATATATTATACAAAGCGCGTGTAGCTCATCGGTAGAGCAACTGCCTTATAAGCAGTGGGTAGATGGTTCGACTCCATCCACGCGCACCACAATGGAAATTTGAGTGTTGAAATTTGAAATTTCTCCTTATGGGTCATATTTTCTTAGGGATAATTTTTTGTGTTATTGGGACAATGGTGACTATGAAATCAGAATGGTTTTTTCGTGAGTTTGGTCGTATTGAATGGGCAGAAAAACATTTAGGTATGGAGGGAGGAAGCAGACTTTTTTACAAGCTCTTAGGCATTCTAATTATTTTTATTGGCTTTTTTGTTATCGCTGGTCTTCATCTTTCCTTTTTTCGTTGGCTAGCCAAAACGTTATTTAGCAGTCTAGCTCAATAAATATGATTTATGATCTTATTATCATCGGGGCGGGACCGGCTGGTTTAACAGCCGCTCTATATGCCTCACGTTATCGAATTAAAACTTTAGTCATTGGTCGACCTTTTGAGAGTAGATTAACCGAAGGATATTTAATTGAAAATTACCCCGGTTTTCCGTCAATTAGTGGCCTTCAATTAATCGAAAAATTTGTTAAACAGGTAAAAAGTTATAATACAGAAATTTTAGAAGAAAATGTTGTAGAAATTAATAAAGAAAATATAACTTTCAAGGTTCAGACAGAACAAAAGAAAATTTTTCAAGCTAAATCTTTGATTATCGCTTCTGGGACAGAAAAAAGAAGGCTTTCGATTGCGGGAGAAAAAGAATTTCTGGGTAAAGGTGTTTCTTATTGTGCTACCTGTGATGCACCTTTATTTAAAGAAAAAATTGTCGCCGTCATTGGTGGTTCAAATTCGGCTTTAATGGCTGCCGAACTTTTATCAAAATATGCTCAAAAAGTTTATCTGATTTATCGTCAAAAATCATTCCGGGCGGAACCTATCTGGCAAGAAAGAATAAAAAGGGAGAAAAAAATTATTCCCCTTTTTGAAACTAACCCTGTCAAAATTGAGGGGAAAAAATTTCTTGAGAAAATTATTTTAGATAAAGAATATCAGGGTCAAAAAGAATTAAAAGTAGATGGTTTAATTATTGAAATTGGTTCAGAACCAGTTTCAAAATTGGTCAAAAATTTAGGCGTTGAATTAGACGAACAAGGTCTCATCAAAATAAATACTGACGGCTCAACTAATATTGAAGGAGTCTTTGCCGCCGGCGATATCACAACTGGCTCAAATAAATTTCGGCAAATCGTGACCGCCTGTGCGGAAGGAGCAATTGCCGCCTTAGGAGTTTATAACTATCTTAGAAAAATATGACTTTCTTAGAAAGCACCGTCAACCAGTTTAGAAAAATTGCTAAAATTTTAAATTTATCAGAGAAGGTCAAAAAAAGAATCCTCGAACCGGAAAACGTTTTATCTTTTGAAATAAAATTAAAGAAAAATAGTCGTGAAATAAACTTACCAGCTTGGCGGGTTCAACATAATTCTTTACTTGGTCCTTACAAGGGCGGCATTCGCTTTCATCCTGAAGCAAGTTTAGAAGAAGTTAAGGCGTTGGCTATGTTAATGACTTTTAAGTGTGCTTTAATGAATTTACCTTTCGGTGGTGGTAAGGGAGCAGTAAGAGTTAATCCAAAAGAACTCTCAGAAAAAGAATTAGAAAAAATCTCTCGAGAATATGTGAGAATAATTACCCACAACATTGGTGAGAATAAAGATGTGCCGGCGCCGGATATGGGAACCGATGAAAAAATAATGGCATGGATGCTTGATGAGTACGAAAAAACAATCGGTAGAAAATCGCCAGCCACCTTTACTGGTAAACCAGTTGAAAAGGGTGGTATCGTTTTAAGAAAAGAAGCAACGGGTTTTGGTGGTGGAATAATAACTGAAGAAATTATCAAAAAATTAAATTTATCGCCAACAAAAACAACAGTCGCCGTTCAAGGTTTTGGTAATGTCGGCGTTTATACGTCCCTTTATCTTTTTGAAAGAGGGTTCAAAATTATTGCTCTTGCTGATTCTTTAAGTGGTATTTTTGATCCCGCGGGTATTGACGTTAGAGAAGCTGTTGAATATAAAAAGGCTTTTAAATATTTAAGAGGTTTTCCGGGTAGTCAAGAAATTAATCGTCAAGACTTTCTCTCTTTAGAAACTGACATTCTAATTCCCGCTGCCACCGAGGACGTAATTACAAAAAATAATGCGCAAAAAATTAAAGCCAAAATTATTATTGAATTAGCTAATGGTCCAACAACTGAAGCCGGAGAAAAAATTTTGTTAAAAAAGAAAAAAATTATTCTGCCCGATATTTTAGCCAACGCCGGCGGAGTGACTGTTTCTTATTTTGAATGGCGGCAAAATAAAGAAAATAAAATTTGGTCAAAAGAAATGGTGTTTCAAGAATTAAGTAAAAAAATGAAAAATATCTTTGATGAAGTTTGGCAAATTTCACAAAAAGAAAAAAATGATTTAAGAACAACAGCCTATCTTTTAGCTATTAAAAGATTAGTAGAAAATTATGAACGGTGAACCAAAAAAACATCAACCCGTTATTATTTTGATGAATAAAATGCAAGTTAAAATTCAGGTTGGCGAAATTATCCATCCAATGATTGAAGGTCATTATATCACCTGGATTGAATTAGAAAAAAACGGTTCCATTATCAATCATAAAGAGACAAAACCGGGCGAGACGCCAATTGTTGTTTTCAATTGTCCTTGGCGGGCCAATGATCTACTTATCGCTCGTACTCATTGTAATCTCCACGGTCAATGGGAAGCAAATTTAAGAGTGCCGTATTAATCAAAAATAAAAAAGTGAGGTGGTTATAATTTCTTTTATAACCACCTTTAAATATAAAATTCAAAATGATCCAAGTTCTTCACCCGCTGTCGGAAAAGTCTCGTAAGTATTTCACCGGGGGTCGAATTGTCTAAAATCATCCAAAAGAATAACACGAGCTCTTGGTGACCAATAATTATAACTTGCGTTTCTTGATTAGGATTAATAACCAATTTTTTTATTTTTTGTATTCCTTGTTCCACGCGCTTTCGAAATTTCATAGGTGGCTCTGTAAAAACAGGTAAACCTAACAACCACAAGAATAAAGAAAGGTTAGTAAAAATTTTGGATCGATGCAAAAGGTCAAAAAGACGACCTCCGAAAAGAGTAGGAAGTTTTTTTGTCTGAAGAGGCCCAAATTCCGGAAACAGCTCAACAGAAAACATAAATGGTAGGTTCTCTTTTAGGTCTTCAACTAACCCGTGCGTTCTGGCTATTGGACTGTTATCAAAATAATCTGCGGTCGTAATAAACAGAACTGGTCGGTTCTGATCAATTAGAGAAATAATTTTCCGCCGAAACCCTTCCTTTCCATCTTCTGTCACGCTGCCATTCCGGACATAACTAAACTCCGGATGGCGAATTAAAATAATCTTTGTCTTTTTCATTTTTTCACCTCCTTATTTTCTCTCTTATAATAAAAAATAAAAAAAATTGTCAAGAAAAAATAATTTTTATTGAATGACTCCTCCGCCTAAACAAACATCTTTTAAGTAAAAAACACAAGATTGGCCAGGGGTTACTGCTTTTTGTGGTTTTTTAAAAATGATTTTTAAAAGTTTATTTTT